>JAQUYZ010000058.1 GCA_028691625.1 Eubacteriales bacterium | reverse complement strand
ATAAAAACGGGATCCGGCAATGACGATCGGAATGGTCAACAGGATCTGCAGGATGGAATAATTCAGCGGAAACTGCATCGGGTCCAGTATTGACGGAATCGGAAACCGCAGCCACCAGATCATGGGACCCATTGCGAAGTACAGCAACGGAACCGCGAACACAGCGGAAACAGTGAATTTTGTCCAAAGGGTGCGTATTTCTTTTTCCTTTCGGATCTTATCTTCGTCAATAAGCTTTTTCTCCCGGACTTCTGATGCTCCATATCCGGATTTTTCGATTCTTTCTATTATTTGATGCAGCTCTGTTTTTTCCTGATCATAGGAAATCACTGCTTTTTCAGTAGCCAGATTCACCGAAATCTCATCGACACCCTCCATCCTACCGATGACCTTTTCAATCCTGGCCGAACATGCGGCACAGGTCATTCCGGTTATTTTCAATGTATCTTTTTTCATAACTATGTGTATCCTTTCTATGCCCGCCGGCGTTTCCCGTCAACCGAATACAGGCTTAGAGCATCTTGCCGATGGTGACCAGAAGCTCATCAACAATTTTATCATCTCCTGCCCGGATCTTCTCCACGAGACAGCCGCGAATATGGTTCTCCAGAACCAGCTTGCCCACAGCATCCAGGGCTGCCTGCACTGCCGCGATCTGATTCAGTACATCATTACAATACGTATCCCGTTCGATCATGCCTTTGATCCCTCTGATCTGTCCTTCTGCCCGGTTCAGACGTGTGATCAGACTGATCTTCAGCTTCTCCTCCCGGATGGTTCCCTCGCTCATTTATATGACCTCCTTGTTTTTTCAGGTATCAATAACAAATCTAAATATACCATACCCCTGTAGGGTATGGTATAATCATAACAGAAGCAGTTATTAGATACAACAACTGCTTTTGCTGTTTTCTATTTGATTTCTGAAAGGCCGGATTCGGATTCCGGCCCTTTGCTTTTCGATTATTTCACGATTTACCGACTACTGGCTCTGTAACTCCTGCTTGCCTGTAATTGAGCTGTCTGCATCCATATCAAATGTTGATTGTGCAGATTCCGTTGTAAAATAAACATTTCCGTCAACCTTGGTATCTACAAGCTTGAAATTATCCTGTGAAACATATAAATCCCCAACAAAGGTTCCATGCTGGATGCTTGCCATCGGGCTGTTGATCGTTAATTTGGGTACTTTTAAATTAAATCTGTCCGTCACATTTCGATCCTCGTCTTGTGTATAAAGAGCGATCTTTCTCTGAACAACATCATTCCCCGCATCATCTTTTTTTCCATTTGTAAAATTGCCTTCAAGCACTAAGTCTTCATCAAATTCCAAATCCTTTAAGGTACAAATGATCCATGTACCCTGACTGCTGATCGCAGATTTGAAGGCGGCTTCCTCATCAACAATCGATGCTGTTGTTTCGGCATCGTTTTCATCTGATTCCTCTTCCTCTATCGCACCTTCCGTTGTCGTATCGTTTTCGGCTCCGTTGTCAGCGTCGTCATTCCCGCCGCAGCCGGAAAATGCAAATATCATAGAAAAAATCAGCAAAAGTATAAACGCTTTTTTCATATAACTCCTCCTAGAAAAATATTTCTGTCAAGCAAATAATTCTTTGAACTTTGTTTTATGCTTGATATTTTACCCCGGGGAGACAGTTATATGCGTTCGATTATAACATTCAAATAAATAAACGAGCAGAATTGACATGAATAACGAAATCGCCTATTCCGCAATAGAATCCTTAAACTTGGAGCTGCTCTTTCTCTGACCGTCATGAAATACCCACAGCGCTTCCGTCTCCGGCAGGCTTTCAATCAACGCCAGACCCTGTTCATAGGGCATATTGAAAATTGAAGTGGAAAGTGCATCTGCAAGACCGGAATCGGGACACAGAACGGTAACGGAAAGAAAGTATTCCGCAGGAAACAGCGTGATCGGGTCAATAATGTGATGATAGCTTTTTCCGTTCACAATATAAAATCTTTCGTAAATTCCGCTGGTCACAAGGGAGGCGTTCATTAAACGAATTTTGTTGAGATCTTTGCCATTCTGATCGACAGGATTTTGGATCCCGACCTTCCAGGGAGTGCCGTTGCTGTCGCCCTTGACTCCTATGGCGCGCACATTGCCGCCTACACTGAGCAGACCGCTCGTCATGCCGTTTTCCTCAGCAAGCCTTCCGACCTGCTCTGTGGCATAGCCCTTGGCGATCGCACCCACGTCCAGACTCATTTCCGGATCGGGCAGATAAACCGTCGCATTTTCTTCATCAATGATCACTTGTTCAAAGTCCGTATGCCCGGAAGCCTCCTGCAGCAGCGTCATCTCGGGGAGCGCTGCATTTTCCGGATTTTCGGTCCCGGCATCGCGGTAATCATGCCATATTTTGAGTACAGCACCAAAGGCGGCGTTCACCTTCCCATCGGTCAATTCAAAGGCTTCTCTTGAAAAAAGAAGCAAATCGATAATTTTTTGATCCACCTTTACCGGTGCGATTCCCGCCTGGTCATTGATGGTTTTTATATTGTTGATTCCATCATAATTATTATAAATGTCATATAACTGATGGTACTCTTTCAGGCTCTCATAGATCAGATCCACCTGTGCGGCAAATTCTTCCTTCGTCTCCGTATACCCGACAATCTGAGTCACCGTATCGAAGAGCAGGAGAAATTCCGCCTCATAACGCTTTTTTTCCTGCTTTCCACAGGCAGCGAGGCTGAAGATCAATGTGATTATTATAAAAACCGCGATCAGTTTTTTTATCAAGCTCATTCCTCCAAGTAATCATTACAGAGGGATAGTCTGGCCTGAAACGGCACAGTCCTATCCCTCTTTTCATGTTTTCCGCTTATGAAGCGTGATTTCTTGTTATTTTGCTGTGTTGAATGCTTTATCAAGAATTGTGAGGAAGTCGGTTACATGTACGGTAACGGAGGACTTTAAATCATCTCCGGCCGGTCTGCCTTCTTCAAGAGCGATTCCCTTCACTTCATCCACTGTTTTACCTACCACATACGCAGCAAAGGCATTTGCCTGCTCGTTCCATTCCTTGCCGATTGCGGAAGCCTGCTTCATACCGTAAGCATCGCCCAGCTCGTTCTTCGTCCGGAAATCTGCATTGATGTCGGATGTGATCTTTCCTTCTGTTGAGATGTTGAGGTTGGTTTGAGAAGCATCGATGATGCTGGTTGTAATCACGCTGTCAGCATTAAAAGTCGTTGCTGTATAATAGGTATAAGCCTGAGCCAAACCATCTTCCTCAGCAGCATCTGTGGATTTTGCGATACTGGTTACAATCCCAAGTCCAAGCGTATCGTCAGGGGAAGCGCCCAGATCCTGTGCATTTCCTACTGCCTTTTCAATTGCTGCGATAAAATCATTTACGTGAACCGTTACGGAAGAAGTTAAATCTGTTTCAGTCGGAACACCTTCTTCATTTAAGGCGATCCCCTTGACTTCTTCTACGGTTTTACCTTCCACATAGGCTGCAAACGCATCTGCCTGCTCGTTCCATTCCTTGCCGATGCTGGATGCTTGCGCCATACCGTACTCTGCACCCATTTCTTTCTTGGCTACGAAAATGGTATCAAGGGGAGTTACAATCTTTCCTTCTTTGGAAAACTCGATTTTGGTCTGCGCCTGATCGATGGCACATTTTACAATCGTTCCGGCTTCATCAACCGTTACTGCCACGGCCAGAGAGTCAGCCTGAGCCACTCCGTTTTCGTCACCGGCGTCAACAGATTTTCCTGCGGATGTAATGACTGCCAGCCCTGTTTTCACTGTTTCTGCTGCAGGGGTTTCCTCAGCAGGGGGTTCTTCTGCCGCTCCGCCGCAAGCTGCCAATGCGAGCATAACCATAGCGATTACTAACAAAAGTGATAATTTCTTTTTCATAGACATTCCTCCATAATATTTTTAGGACTAAACTGGGGGCTGCTGAGCAGCCATTGCTTTTTTTGGCTGCTTCACCGGATTTTGTCCGGTTTGAACAAACCTTTTTCCTTCGGGTTTGTTCCGCAGCCTTTATTATTAAGCCAGCCGATGAAAAGCCGGCATAATAAACTTTAAAAGGGATGAGGTAACGATTCCCGCCACCAACCCTGAAATGAGCAGAACGGGAAAGTATGCCCACATATTCATACCCGTATAAATCACTGTTATAACAACAAATTGGCCAACGTTGTGAAATAATGCGCCAAAAATACTGATGATTAAATAGCTGATTTTATCCCGAAAAATTGCCATGAGCAGAATCATCACCACGATGGAAAGGATTCCTCCCGACAAGCTCAGCATCCCGGCAATCCCGCCTCTCGTGATAAAGACAAATACAGCTTTCATGATACCGATGGTGAAGGCCTGCTTCGTTCCGAGAAAAAATAAGGCATACATGACAGCGATATTGGATAAGCCGAATTTAACCCCCGGAACGGCAATCGGCAAAGGCGGCAGTGAGTTTTCCACAACTGCAAGCACCAATGCGGATGCAAAGATCATTGAGGTCAAAACCAGCATCTGCGTTTTATTCAGATTTTTCATCCCGTCATTCTGTAACAGCTTACCAACCATACTATGCCTTCCTAGTTTCCTATCACCAAATCTGCATCCTCTTCATCGCGTTCCTTCTGCGGAACAATTTTCACCATGACTCCATTGGGCAGACATGCCGCAAACTGGCCCACTGTTTTCAGCTTTCCCGCATGAATGCAAACCTTGTCCGGACAGTCTGATTCGACAAAAGCGATGGAACCGTCCCGGTACAGCTGAAATATGACATTCTCCTCCTGCGGAATAGAAAAGGTTCGCTCTTCTCCGCTGTTCAGGTCCACTGTCTCCACCAATTCCGAGTAATAGTATATTTCCGCCTTGCTCTGATCCTCTGCAAAGACAGATTGGTAAACCACCCAGGACACTGCGCTGACTGCAAGAATTCCCACGATAATTATGAGATCTGTTCTTTTAAAAAATTTCATGTTTTCCTCATCTCCATTGTTTCGAAGCGCTTCTTCACCGGATCAGGCCGCTTATGAACAGCAGCGCGGTATTGGTCCCCATAATAATGACATAATTTTTAATGGAAACTTCAAAGGTCCTGCTCTTATCCTGAAGCTTGAAAAACGTATTGATGTTCTTCTGCACCGGAATCAAGGAGATCAGAGAAACCAGGCAGACCGGAGATACTATTTTGAAAACGGTCATAAGGATTACCGCCAGATACGTGCCGTAATATATGACTGCGAATAAATAAAGAGACGCTTTTTTTCCTAAATAATACGGCAGGGTGTACCGTTTTACCAAAACATCATGCTCCAGATCGCAGATGTTATTGGCCAGCATAATATTTGCCGTGGTACACACAGGAATCACCGAAAGCATCAGCACCGTTACGATCGGCACGATCTGCAGGTCAAGACTTATCGTCTGCAGATTCCAGTCCAATGTCAGATACGTCCCCGCCGGCATGTTGATATACAACAGAATAAACGGAATGAAAAAGCCATAGAATACGCCCGATAGAATTTCACCCCAGGGCTGCCTTGAAATCGGCACCGGCCCGAAGGTATAGAGGATGCCGCATAAAAAGCAAAGCCCGCCGAGCATTAGTACAACGATATCTGTCAGAAAGACCAGCGACACACCCAGCACCGTGCTGATTCCAAGCAATACGATAATGATCGCAAGAGCAATGCCTCTTTTAAACTGCAGTGTCTGGTGATTCGTTTTTGTGTCTATGTAATTGTTGATTGCCGTCGTTGTCAGATCAAATAAGAGCATTGCTGCAAAAAAGAGCAAGGTGAGACCCCAATTGATCTGCTGTTCCCTATTATATAAAAACGCAATGGTGAAAAGAAATGCAAAGGTACTGGTTATCTTCGTTTTGATTTCCACATAACTTAAAAATCTCTCGATCACGTATCGGCTCCATTCCTCCCGAACCGGTCATATCAGCCGATATGCCTTGTCCAGGATCAATCTCAGTTCCCTTTCCTTGGCTTCCGCAGCACTCAATTCTTCGATCAGCTGAAGGGATTTCACGTAGTATTTTTGTGCGACCAGTCTGGTATAATTCAAACCGCCTGTCATCTGCACTGCCTGATTGATCTCGCTTCTTGTCAAATCGTGGTTCCCGGCTTTTTTCTTAAACTCAGCAAGATTTTTAAACGCATATATGAGTGGAAGTGTGATCACATTTTGCTCATAATCCGACTGTACAGGCTTTTGGGCCGTTTCTTCGGTCTCTTCGAAATCCATGCAGTCATCGGTCAGCTGGAAGATCATTCCGATATTATGGCCCAGTTTTGCATACTTTTTAACGATCTGCCGGTCCTTTTCCACCAGGGCAGCACCCGTAAAAAAAGATGCTTCAAAAAGCGCTGCTGTTTTTCCGGATATGATTTTCAAATACTGGTGCACGGATAAATCGATATTTCCGTTATTGATATGCTGATTCAGCTCTCCCAGGCAGACCCTGCCCATATAATCCGGAATCTCCAGCTTCATAAGCTCCTCGGCGTCGGTCTTTTCCGAAGCGGAGGCAGCCAGTTTCATGGCCATGCAGACCAGGTAATCAACGCAGATTACAGCGGTTCTTTTCCCGTATTTCTTTTGAAGCGTGAGCTCCCCTCTTCTGACATCTGCGTTATCGATCACATCATCGTGAACAAGTGTGGCCAGATGCATGATTTCAATCGAAGCGGCCAGCTTAACGGCCTTTTCTCCGATCTGTCCCTCCCTGTCCATTGCACACGTGATCACGGAAGCTGCCCGAATAAACTTCCCCATCGAGGCGCCCAGATGCTTCGTATAACTCCGGATCACCAAGGGCGAGGCGGACAGCATCCTGTCCACCTCAACTTTTACTTGCTGAAAAGCACTTTCATAATTCAACTTTGTTTCTTCGTGATTCTGCATGATCGCTTCCTTATTGTCTATGAAAGCTCCCTTTTTTCAGGGCTGCTTTCTTAATCATGATAGAGATATGACTTCCTGACAACCGGTATTTTCTTCCATCCCTTTTTCAGCATCGGCATCGCATAATAGTCGAGGCCGAAGGTCCTTCCGGCTCCGATCAATACCGCGATTCCGGCAAAGATCATCCAGAATGTACCAAGATATAAGCCTGTGGTCGTGACAAACATGAACTGTAAGATCAGTGAAAACCCGGCTGCAGGGAAGGTAAACAATCCGCCGATCAAAGCCAATCCGATCAGGATCTCGGCAATCACGATGAAAATCTGCATTGCGACCTGAACACTGTCGTTGGGCATAATCAGCGTATCGATCAACCAGTTCATCACAGGGATATCCAATTTTAATGCCAAATCAGCAAGGGTAGAGTGGGCCAGTTCTTTTCCGGATACAAAGTATGCCTGGATCAGACCAAAGAAATCGAAGTCAAAGAGGACTGACCCTGCTTCTGTGGCTGCATTTCCAACCTGCGCAGCCCCTTCCTCGGCACCGGTCCCGGTCGCAGCGCTGGTTCCGTCGGTTGTGGCTTCGCCGCCGTTGATGATCGTGTCATACCAGGCCTGCGCACCGCCGAAAAAGCCTGTCAGCTTCGGAGTTGTCATCCAGCCCTCCGTTACTTTCATGATTCCTTCAAAGAGCCATACCGCCCCAAGCCATACACGAAGCGGCACCAGCAGAAAGCTCGGCGTTCTGTTTGAAAAATGTCCTCCCACAAAGCTTCGGCAGTTTCTGATGGTGAAAAACTCATGCCTCATATAGCCGAATACTTTGTTCCATCCCAAAACCTGAATGAAATAAATAATATTGATCAAATGCTTGGAAAACATCGCCAGCCAGGATGGCAGGTTGAACATCATATTGGGCAGTCCGACTCTGGCTACTCCATATCGTCCGCCGATGCAAACCATAAATCCATGGAAGGACGGCTTATATTTTTCCATTTGCCCCTGCCCTGTAATCGCACAGGTGATATTATGCGCCGCAGCGGCAGCACTGTGCTCGCAGTTCTCTACGATTTGCGGAACCGGTCTTTCT
>JAQUYZ010000057.1 GCA_028691625.1 Eubacteriales bacterium | reverse complement strand
ATAATCAACTCAAGGAACAGTACAGCAAGGCCGGTCTGCCGGCTCAGTTCATTCAGCAGATGCAGCAGACAATTGGAGCAAAGCAGCCTCCGGCTCAGCCGGCGCAGCAAACACCACAGACTAAGCAGGAGGCCGCTGCAACTGCCGCAAAACCGGCAGCAGCACCGGCAAAACCGGCAGCAGCACCGGCGCCTGTAGCAGCAGCACCGGCTTCCGCTGAGACCGGCGCCTATGAACAGCAGGTTGCCGATCTGGTAAACAAGGAAAGAGCCGCAGCAGGACTTCCTGCCCTGAAGGTGAATACAAATCTCGCGGGCGTAGCGGAAAAGAAGGCGGAGGACCTTAGGGACAAGAATTATTTCGACCACAACTCTCCGACGTATGGCTCACCCTTTGATATGATGAAACAGTTTGGAATCAAATATTCCACAGCCGGAGAAAATATTGCGAAGGGTCAGAGAACACCGGCTGATGTCATGAACGGCTGGATGAACTCACCTGGTCACAAAGCAAATATCATGAATGCAAACTACACGGAAATCGGTGTGGGATATGTAACGGACAGCAACGGCGGAACCTATTGGGTTCAGATGTTCATCAGGCCGTAATATAAGCGGGAGGAGTCGCTCTCTTCTTGCCTGTCCCATTAAAAACAGACCCCGCTGGCAGATACAATGCCAGCGGGGTTTTTCCTTGAATTCTCTAAATATCCTTGAATTATATGAAAATGGGAGTAAGATATTTATGAGCAGTCAATGCTTATAATAGAACAAGTTGAGCTTTGTGTCAGAAGCAACATTGTCGAAGGGAAGTGTTAATCCATGGATTCGTCATTACGAAAAAAGAACGAACAACATCATCATGCCGGGATTGATAAAGTATTCTATGAAACCCTGTTTCAGAAATTATTTTCGGATACTTGTACGGTAAGATTCTGGGATGGAGAGGAAAAAAAGTTTGGAGAAGGGGAAAGCAGGTTCAAATTAATTATGAATGCGCCGATCCCGAAAGCAGACATCATTGCCGATCCCTCCCTGGCTTTTGGTGAGGCCTACATGCACAAATTACTTGAAATCGAAGGAAATGTCCAAGAGGTGATAGAATCTCTGTACCATAACAGGGGCAGCTTTCTGCGGCAAGGCCATTTGTATCATAAGGCGTTGAAAAAGATATCAAACAATATAAAAAAAAGCAGAGAAAACATTGAGCATCATTATGATATCGGTAATGATTTTTATAAACTATGGCTGGACGATACGATGACCTATTCCTGCGGATATTTTAAATCCAAAGAGGATACCTTAACTCAGGCCCAGAAAAACAAGGTGGATCTCATTTTGAAAAAGCTTCATCTGAAAGAGGGGCTGACTCTGCTTGATATCGGCTGCGGCTGGGGAGAACTGATCCTCGCTGCTGCGAGAAAATATAAGGTGAAAGCGTTGGGCGTCACCCTGAGCGCGGGACAATTTGAAGCAGTGCAAAAGCGGATTGAGGAGGAACACCTGGGTGATCTTTTGGAGGTTCAGCTGATTGATTACAGGAAAATCAAAGGCAGAACGTTTGACCGGATCGTAAGCGTCGGTATGCTGGAACACGTGGGCAAGAATCGCCTGCATGAATATTTTTCCCAAATCAATCAAATGCTGACCGACGGCGGATTGTCGCTGCTCCATTGCATCACCGGGATTCATGAGAGCGAAGGAGGAACGAATTCCTGGATCAACAGGTATATTTTCCCCGGAGGATATATTCCAAGCATTCAGGAGTTGGTCGGAAATATTTCAAAAGAAGAATTTCATCTGATCGATGTGGAAAGTCTCCGAAGACACTATGGAAAAACGTTGGAGCACTGGGCAGCCAATTTCGAGAAGGCTTTGCCCGAAATACAGAAAAATAAGGAAGAAAGCTTTATCCGGATGTGGAGATTGTATCTTAATTCCTGTGCGGCGTCTTTCAACAGCGGAAATATCGATCTGCATCAGTTTGTATTTACAAAAGACACAAATGATAATCTCCCTTGGTGCAGGGATTGCATTTACTTACCATAGAATATCGGAGAAAAGTCACAACTGCAGAGAGCGGTAATATAATGAATATGTGAATGATTTCGATCATCGATTCAAATTCTTAAAGGAGGAAAATGAATGATTGAACATAAAACATATCATGGGTTAACCGCATCCAAAGCACAGAACGAATCCTCGATATCCGAATACTTTAATACTTACTTAAGCATGAATCCTGAGTTGGGATCTCTTGTGTTTAATGTACATCAGAACTCGCCGGTCAGAGGAAGAATACCCGTTCAGAACGCAAGAATCACCATCAGTAAGCTGTTGGGCGATGACTTCTATTTATCCAAGATCATTATGACGGATGAAAACGGTGAAACGAAGCCTGTCCGGTTGCCCACCGTCGGCAGGGAGCGTTCCTTAATACCGGGGGAAGTCAGGGTATATTCCACTTACACGGCCAGCGTGGAAGCCCCCGGATATCAAAGACAGGATATCTTTGATGTTCAGATCTTTGACGGAATCACGGCTGTTCAGAATGTGACCCTGCAGCCGGATACCGGCGGCGCCGGAGGACAGTCCGGTCCCGTTGAAGGTATGGAAGGTTGAGGGTGAGGCGATGGCGATAATCAGTCGGCCGGATGTGCCGTTCATCCCGGAAAACATCACCGTTCACCTGGGCGAGCCGGACCAGCCTGCGGAAAACATAACGGTATCGTTTCCGAACTATATTAAAAATGTGGCTTCCAGTGAGCTCTATCCCACCTGGCCCGAAACCGCACTCAGGGCAAACATCTACGCCCAGATCAGCTTTGCGCTGAACAGAATCTATACGGAATGGTATCGAAGCCGGGGCTATGATTTTGACATCACCAGCTCAACACGGTTTGACCAGTCCTATGTCAAGGGAAGAGATTTCTTTGAAAACATCAGCAGAATCGTAGATGAAATCTTTGACAGTTATATCGTAAGACGAGGGAGCAGAGAACCGATTTTTGCCGCTTATTGTGACGGAGACGAGGTTGTCTGTGATGGATTGTCTCAATGGGGAACCGTGGATTTAGCCCGACAGGGTATGATTCCTTATGAGATCCTGCAGTATTATTATGGGGAAGATATCGATCTGGTGCGGGACGTACCGGTCAATGCCAACTTTGAGTCTTACCCCCTATACCCGCTGCGGCAGGGAACCTTCGGTCGTGAAGTTTCCATCATTCAGCATGAATTGAACAGAATCGCTGATAATTATCCGGCGATTCCCAAAATTGAAAATGTCGACGGGATCTTCGCAGCAGACACGGAAGCGGCGGTCAGAGCCTTTCAAAGAATATTCAACCTGGCGGAGGACGGAGTCGTCGGGAATGCCACCTGGTACAGGATCAAATATATTTACAACAGCGTGAAGGGCCTCGGCGAGCTGTTTTCCGAGGGAATTGCGCCGGAGGAGTTGGAAAGTCCATTTGAATCCTTCTGGGAGGAAGGAGACTTCGGAGTATGGGTCAGGCTGATCCAATACTACGTCAGGGCTTTGTCCTGCTACTATAATCTAACACCCCGCATTGAGATCACCGGCAGATTCGGACCGGAAACAACTGCAGCGGTAAAGAAGCTGGAATCGATTTACGGAATCCCGCAGGATGGCATCGTGGATGTTCAAACCTGGGGCAGGTTCTATCAGGATTACCGGCAAAATGTAAACAGGATCCCTGCGGACTGCTTCAATATCTCTCCCATTTATCCCGGCTATTTGATTTATCGGGGCATGGGGGATAATAATGTGAGGCTGATGCAGACCTATCTTTTGAGGATTTCCGAAGCTGATCCGGACATTCCAACGCTCACGGTAACAGGGATCTATGATGAACAGACGGAGGCTGCCGTCAGGGCGTTCGATCAGAAGTACCTGGAGGAGGGCACCGGAATTGTCGGTCCCATCACTTGGAACCAGATTGTCAGAGTCTATACAGACCTGGTCAGCAATACCCGGTAAGAATCGGGATAGAACAACAAAACCTCTGTTGGAAAGGGCGCTTCCCGAACAGAGGTTTTTTATGCAGCCGATTATTCCGGAAGGATAAAAGAGCCTTGCTTCAAATATTCTTTAATCTAAATCGAGCTTGTGATTCAGGATCCAGATGGTCCCGAGGGCATACGCGGAGATCACAACCATTGAATAGAGGATTCCGACGACTACCATTCCGTTAAAGAATCCGAGATGCTGATGGATACTGCTCATATCATCTATTAGCTTCAGCTGCCGGATAAATTCCTCTGTGAACGGGAACAGGGAAAACAAAAGCGCAAAGGCCTGAACAATAAGGGTTTCTATCCAGGAGAAGACGAAGTAGGACAGAATTCCAACGGGAACCCGGAAGCGGTTCAGTTGTTTCAAATGTGCGATGGAACAGGCCAGAAACAGTTTTGCGATTTCCTTTACGGCCGACAGGATCATCGCTGCAGCCAGCATAAACATTGCAAGGAATCCGTTGCTGTCAATCATGGACAGGAACTTCCGGAATCCATCGGATATTTCTGCGAATGGTACTGCATTCAAATTCACAGCAAAGATGCAGATACCGATTGCCGATACGATTCCTGTCAGAACGATCCACATGGAGCTGATCAACAGCTTCGAAACAACAAGCTGTGTTGACGTTGCCGGAAGCGTCATCGTAAGATAACCCTCTTTGGAAAACACGTTGGTGTTGAATATTTTAAAGAGCGTGATCACCATCACAATGATCGTTGAAATGGCAATTCCCACACCGAGGAATCCTGCGATCCCATTGACAATTTCATTGTCAAAATGATTGAATACGGGAGGAAGGATCAGAACGCCGAGCAGTATGGAAATGTACACGGCTGCAAAATCCCTCCAGGTGGAGCGGATATCATATTTTACCAATTTACCTAACATTTAAATACCTCCCTGAATAATTGATCGATGGATTTTCCTTCTTCTGCCCTGATATTGTCGATGTTGCCCTGCAGCACGATTTCTCCCTCCCTGAGGAAGATTACGGTATCAAAAATTCTTTCTACATCAGAAATCAGATGAGTGGACAGGAAGATGGTTGCATCTTCATTGTAATTCGTAAGGATTGTATCCAGAATAAAGTCTCTTGCAGCGGGATCCACACCGCCGATGGGTTCGTCAAGGATGTAGAGCATTGCGTTTCTTGACATCACCAGACAAAGCTGGAACTTTTCTATCATGCCCTTTGACATGGTCTTGATCCTCTGCTTCTCGTTAAGCCCCAGTCGTCTGAGCATTTCCAAACATTTATGCTCGTCGAAATCGGAATAGAAATCCTTGAACAATGCAATCATATCCAGCGGACACATCCATGGGCTGAAGTAGGCGGAGTCCGGTAAATAGGATACCAGTGCTTTGGATTCGGGTCCGACGCTTTTTCCGTTGACGGTGACAGCACCATCGAAGTCGTTGAGTGCGCCTGCCAGGATTTTGATCAAGGTTGTCTTGCCGCTGCCGTTGGGTCCCAACAGTCCTACGATATGGCCCGGTTCCAGAATTAAATTGATATTGGATAAGGCGGCTTTGTTCTTATACTTTTTCGTCAGGTTTGTGATCCTGACCAGTTCGTTGGTTTTATTCATATCCTGAATGCTATTTTGATTGCTCATTTCCAGAATCCTCCTTTTCCAATGCTTTATGGAACAATTCCATGGCTTCCCGCTCTGAAAAGCCCAGGCTCCTCATCTGCTGTATGAATTGCCCTATGATCTCCTGTGCTACTGCCTCACGCATTTTAATAATCAACTCCTTGTTATCTGTGATAAAGCGCCCTACCGTGCGATCCGCATAAACGAGTCCATCCCGCTCCAGCTCGGCGAGTGCCCGCTGCATTGTATTCGGGTTGACTTCAAAACTGATTGCGAGCTCCCGCACTGATTCAAGCTTGGAACCGGCCTTTAATTCCCCTGAGACGATTCGGTGCTTGAAATTGTTAACCAGTTGCAGATAGATTGGCATGTTTGATTGAAACTGATTCGTCATACTATATGAAACCTCCTTTTGTATTAATGTATTAGACAATTAATACAATAATACAATCGCAATGCTTTGTCAATGCAAAAATAAAAAAAAATAAAATTCATTTATGCGGATATCTGTCGAATCTGGTATAATATTACCTTAGAGCCCGTCCGTTTGAGGTTATGACCGGAAGGGCACACCGCGTTTCGGAAAGGGGAATTGCAAATGAAAAAGAAATGGATCAGCCTGCTATTGGCAGCCGGCATGATTGTTACGTCCATGCCGGTATCGGTGACAGCTGAATCGAACAGCTACCGTGATATCCCGGCGGACAGCTGGTCAGTCGGAGCAGTAAACGCAGCAAGGGAGTATGGGTTAATGCAGGGGAGTGAAGACGGAATTTTCGGATTTGGAAATTCGATCACCAGGGCGGAATTTATAACCGTATTGGACAGGATGTTCGGGTGGGAGCCGGTAAACCCGGATACACCTGCTTTTACAGATGTGGAGAAAGGGGCCTGGTATTATCCGAATGTTGAAACCGCTCTGGCCCACAACGTCATTGACAGCATTGAAACGTTCCGTCCGAATGCACCGGTCACCCGTGAGGAAATGGCAGTTATGCTGGTCAGAGCGCTGGGATACAATACGCTGGCACAGTCTGCTGCGTCCTTGGGGAATCCCTTTGCCGATGTGACCGGCAATACAGGATATATTACGATCGCCAGTGATATCGGAATGACAAAGGGAACCAGCGCAACGACCTTCTCGCCGTCGCTGACCGCAAAACGGGAAGAAGCGGCGGCCATGCTGGTACGCGTTTATGAAAAATACATAGGGAAAGCCGACTGGATTCATGGGTTTTATGCCATCTCATCTTATTCCCAGAAGGAGCTCACAAAGGATATGGATGCCGTTTCCGCAGGGTGGAGCAGAATGAGTTACAGTGCGGACGAGGGGGCCTATTTGAATACGACTTCGGCAGAAAACAATGAGTACAGCATTCCTGCCGGCTATGAAACGATTACTTCCTATTTGAAAGAAAACGGAACAAAGACCCATCTGACCGTCTATATGGATCCATCGGCAACAGGAACGGCAGCGGCCGGCAGTACTGACATCTGCTCTGCGATCCTGCTGGACGATACACAGAGATCCAAGGCTGTGAATGCCATCGTCAATGAATTGTCGCAAAGCTACAAGACAATCGGCTATAATCCATACAGCGGTGTCACCATCGATTTCGAGGGAATGAGAGGCGAGGCGCTGAAACGGGGCTTCAATGCATTCCTGACAGAGCTGTCGTTGGCCTTGAAGCCTCTTGGCAAGACACTCTATGTCACTGTTCCGCCTGCGACCTCCGATGGAAAGTATTATGATGCTTATGATTTCCGGACCATTGGGGCGCTTGCGGACAAGGTCATCCTTATGGCGCACGATTACAATCAGAAAACCATGCCGGAAAATCTGCTTGGCTCGGAGTATTACAGAAATACAGCAGTTACACCATTTGCCAGCGTGTACTATTCCCTGAAAGCTATCACTGATGAAAACACAGGAGTCGCGGATCTCTCCAAGATCGCCCTTGCCGTGAGCTTTTCCAGCGTGGGCTGGGAGCTTGAAAACGGAAAGCTGGTCAGTACCGAATCGGTAAGACCGACTCCGGCGACGATCTATACCCGGATGAAGGGCGGAGCCGAGATGGGTTATTCCGAGGTTTATCGTAATCCGTACCTGTCCTATGCCACGGAAGAGGGAAAAAATATCTTCCTTTGGTACGAGGATGAACGAAGCGTCAGCGATAAGCTGGAGCTGGCAAAGCTTTTCGGAATCAAAGGCGTTTCCTTCTGGAGACTCGGCATCATACCGGCTTACACCGAGGATGGATTCCATTATAATATCATGGACATTTTGCAGTAACATTCGCAGTTCAAAGGAGAAAAAATGTGAATCATTTCAGTTTGAAGCAGAAGTATTTTTTTTCTATCACCCTCGTGTGCCTTGTCAGCCTGGCTGTCGTTTCCATCGTCAGCTACAGGATTTCTTATCAATTGAT
>JAQUYZ010000056.1 GCA_028691625.1 Eubacteriales bacterium | reverse complement strand
AGATGCTCCAGCAGCGGCTTGATTTCTTCCACATCTCCCGCAAAGCCATGCAATATAAGAATTCCCTTGCTGCTCACCGCAATCCCCCCTAACCAAAATTCGAACAAGGATCAAACATATTATAATTGTCATTTTTTATCCCCCAATTTGAACAAAACTCCCTTTTGGTGTAATATTACACTAAAAGGGAGTTTTAGTCAATTATTATTTTGAATTTATTTCAGGTTTTTTAAATAATCCTTACTTGCCTGTAATTCAAAGGAGGATGTGATCCTCCTGTCTTGTTGATCAAGAATCCTGTAATGCTGAGAAACGATATTCTGCTGCAATTTGTATTTGTCGGTTTCCTCCAGTGTTTTCCACCAGAGCTTTCCGCCCATCGTCTTTGGATATTCGGGCTCGGAATCCTGAAAGGCCAGCGCCATGATCATATCAAACGCTCCGCCGCCGAAGACAGCCCCCAGCACCTCGCTTCTTTCAAAAATGGTACAGAGGGCAATGGCTCCCGTCCAGCCGAGGGAGGAACGTCCCTTTTCGATCTGTACGAGTGTTTTCTTTGAAATACCAAGAATATCAGCCATCTTTTCCTGGTTGTAACCGTATTCTGTGCGAACCAGCTTCAGCTTTTCATCAGCCTTGCCGATAAATTCTTTCCTGTCCATGATCCTATCCTTTATTACAAGCATATTTGCCCAGGGCATAAGCCCTGTCTGATGCAAAACAATCACCCTGTAATGAAACAGGGTGACCATTATTTCGACTATTTTAATTCAAAATCCTCTTTGCCGGCTCCGCATAACGGACATTCAAAGCTGTCCGGCAGGTCGGCCCACTTCGTTCCGGGAGCTACTCCCTGCTCTTCACATCCATCTGCTTCGCTGTAAATGTATCCGCAAACCTTGCATTCATATTCCGCCATCGTATGTCTCCTTTCAAAAATTAAAATATGGTTTTCCTTAGAAAATTTTTACATTCATATTATACCACCTTTTTTACATCTTAAAAGAAAAAATATCACGGATTTTGAATTTATATCATCCCTTCGCCCTCTTCGGGTTCCGCCTTTTCCGCTTGAAAGGCCTCCAGCATGACCACCGCCTTGAAGAGATCACCGTCAATTTTAATTTCAAACCAACCGTTTTGGAGTCGCACCAGATCCTTGGCGATGGCCAGGCCCAGGCCGCTGCCCTCCGTGGTTCTGGATTCATCCCCACGCTTGAACCGTTCCATCAGCTCATCTGCGTTGATATTGAGCTCGATCTTGGAAATATTTTTGATCTCAAGAATCACATTTGGTATCATGCCGGTTTTCCCGTTCTGTTCCTTCAGATCGATATAGACACGGGAACCTTCCTGGGCATATTTCAGCACATTGCTCAGCAGGTTTTCCACCACCCGCCAAAGCAGCTGTCCATCAGCATGCACATAGTATTTTTCCTTCTGTGCATTGATTCTGAATTCCAGATTGGAGATGTCGATCCGATCGCTCATCTCACCCAGTCCCTGGTTGATCAGAGACAGCATTTCCACCTTCTCAAATTTTACCGGAATGGCTCCGCTGGACGCCTTTGCAGCATCGAAGAGATCCTCCGTCAGTTTTTTGAGACGAATACTTTTCTGGTCCAATATCTCCAGATACTTAGGCGCATCAGGGCTGTCCATCCCTTCCCGCTTCAGCAAATCAATGTAAGTGATGATTGAGGTCAGCGGCGTTTTCAGATCATGGGACACATTGGAAATCAAATCGGTCTTCAGCCTCTGATTCTTCAGCTCATTTTGAATTGCCACATTAGATGCTTCCGAAATCTCATTGATTCCTCTTGCCAATTCATCCAGCTCGCTTTCTCCGTCGGCTTTTATCTTGTAGGACAGATTCCCGTTTTTCACCTCTTGCACACCCTTCTTGACCTCCTCGAATTTGTTCACCCACTTCGGTGCGAAGACGAGGATCAGAGCCGCAACGACAGGCGCAAGCAAGATAGTTGCGGAAAGCAGACAGACCGCCAGTGTAATCAGTACGACTTTTTTCATGAGACTTCCGCCGTAATAAAACGCCTTCAGTCCCCTCCAGAGGGCGTTCACTACAATAAAGATCAAAGAATTGCTCAGGAACCTGCCCGCCTTGATGTTTCTCACAACGGAAAGGATGAAATACAGACCGAACCCGGCTGAAAACAGTCCGAATACTGCAGCCAGCGCGATGGAGAGATAAAGCGGATCTTGATTGTAATACACGTTGCCGTTGAAATACATGCCGTAGTTTACCGTCTCCAGTGTAAATCTTCCGAACATCCCGCCGCCCCCCACAAGCAGAACCCCTATGACGAAAAGCTGCAGCTCGGTTAAAATCCGATCGACTTTGAACACCCGACGATTCCCCTCTTCATCTTTTCTGCCTGTGGTCACGATTAGGTAGATCAATAGGATCAGAGACATCAGTGCACAGAGGATCGTCATGGGAATCCATTGGACAATCCCGGTTCTTGCTTCGGAAAATTCTGCCTCTTTTGCTTCCAGAAAGGATTCATCGAAGGAAAAGCAGACCTTTAATTCCGGGTTATAATAACCGTCCAGCCTGGCTTCCAGACTTTTGTCCAAGTAGCTCATAGAGCCGTTGATGCCTTCTGTGGAAGCCGGAATCTTAAATAAGTTATCGTTTTCATAGATGAAATATGCCGGTTCCCTTTTAAAGGATTTGCTGTCTGGAACGTCATCTGTCGCGTTGCTCTTTGCCATCATCGGAAGGTTGCTCAGGACATAGGTTCCATCCGTTGCAAAATAGGAAAAGCCTTCTGTCTTGTTCAATTCCTTCTCCATGGATTCAAATGCTCTCAGTTCATCCATGATCATCGTCTTTTTCAGCACTTCGATCTGCTCTGCGTAATCCTCTACAAACTGTGCTCTGGCGTCCTCGTATTGCCTGCCGCCGTATTTTTCATAGGGCGGTTCACTTATGATATCCCTGCCGTAGTACATCTCCCTCAGCGCATCATCGAGACGCTGATCGCTCACGGACTTGCCGCTTTCAATATATTCAACGCTCTTATACTCATCCAGAAGATACAAAATGTTGCTGAGTTGATTCTCAAATTCCATTTGGAATACCGCACTTTTTTCATAGCTGTCATAGAGCAGAAGGTCGTCAATCCCGCTGCCGTAGCTTGTCATGCTTGCCTTGTTAAAAATAAATGCACCGCCGAATAAAGAACTGAGAAACAATACCACACAAAGAAGAAAGGCCGCTGTCCTCACTGCTTTATGGCTGTTAAATCTTTTCAATTTTATATCCAATACCCCACACCACCTTCAAATATCTCGGATCCTTGGGATTGATCTCGATCTTTTCCCGAATCCTTCTAATATGCACCGCCACCGTGTTTTCCGGATTGAAGGATGGTTCGTTCCACACCGCTTCGTAAATCCTGTCCATGGAAAACACCTTGCCGGCATTCTCGGTCAATAACTTGATAATTCCGTACTCGATTGGAGTGACAGGCACTTGTTCTCCGTCTACCGTGACGGTCTTCGCCTCGTCATCCACCATCAATCCCCCCGATTTAAAAACCCCCGTTTTTTTCTCCAGACTCCCCAGGTCGACGTACCGCCTGAGCTGAGATTTTACCCGTGCAATCAGTTCAAGCGGATTAAAGGGCTTTGTGATATAATCGTCCGCCCCTACATTCAGCCCTGTGATCTTGTCATAATCCTCCGACTTTGCGGAAAGCATGATGATCGGGATATTCTTTTCCTCCCGGATCTTCATGGTCGTTCTCATTCCGTCCAGCTTCGGCATCATGATGTCCATCAGAATCAGATGAATTTCCTCTCTGCGAACGATATCAAGGGCTTCGACCCCGTCATAGGCTTTATAAATATCATATCCCTCGTTCTTCAGATATACTTCAATGGCACCAACGATCTCTCTGTCATCATCGCAAATCAAAATATTCATCCATTCTCTCCTATCCAATAAAATAGGTACCCCCTTTCCTGCGTCTACACTAAGAGGATACCAAAACATTCTTAACAAAAGGTCTTTCCGTTTCTTACAAATTTATTAAGCCGCAGAAAGGGATCAATTCTCATGACCCCGGTATCTTACTAGCATTATACTATTTTGTCAGAAATTTATCAATATGTGCCCGGATCGAATCGCTACCTGTACCCGGATCGAATCGCTCTTACTGCTTCCCCCAGAAAATTATAAAGATTCCCCCAGAAAATTATAAAATTCTTCTTGACATAAAAATTATTTCAGCATATACTACAAAAAAATAGATGGAACGTTAAACCGTTGATTAAGAAGAGTAAGCATGGACCCTCCTTTCACAGAGAGCCGCTGGTGGTGGAATAGCGGTAATGGAAACTGTGCCGAATGGACTTATGAGGGCAGGACGAAATTGTAAAGCGCAAGAAATAAGTTGCGCAGTTAACTTTACGCAAGGCGACCAGTAACAAAGTATTGCGCAAAATTAACAAGTAAGAGTAGTGCCTGACGGGATCTCCACCCGTTATCAAGGGAGCATGTATGAAGTACATAGAACGAATGGGCGCTGGCGCCAATCAGGGTGGTACCGCAGAAGTTTAGCTTTTGTCCCAGAGAATATCTGGAACAAGAGCTTTTTTTATTGATGAAAGGAGAAAAAACAATGAGTAAGATTCCGCACAGATTATATTTAACCGAGGAGCAAATACCGAAGCAATGGTACAACTTAAGGGCTGACATGAAAGAACTTCCCGACCCAATCATCAACCCGGGAACGGGGAAGCCCGCAGAGGTCGAAGACTTGTATCCCGTTTTCTGCGAAAAACTGGCTCAGCAGGAAATGGACAACACAACCCGTTATTTCGACATTCCGGAGGAAGTGCTGGAGATGTACAAGGTCTATCGCCCATCCCCTCTGGTCCGTGCCTACAATCTGGAAAAGGCACTGGATACCCCGGCTAAGATCTATTTCAAGTTTGAAGGAAACAATACCTCCGGAAGCCACAAGCTGAATTCCGCCATAGCACAGGCTTACTATGCAAAGGAGCAGGGCCTTTCCGGACTGACTACGGAGACAGGCGCAGGTCAATGGGGAACCGCCCTTTCCGAAGCCTGTGCATACTTCGGACTTCCTCTGACGATCTTTATGGTTAAGGTTTCCTATGAGCAGAAGCCATTTCGGAAAGCCGTCATGGAGACCTTCGGCGGAACAGTGATCCCAAGCCCCAGTGATACGACCAACGTAGGCCGGGAAATTCTGAAAAATGATCCGAACTCCGGCGGAAGCCTGGGCTGTGCTATATCTGAAGCCATCGAACTGGCGGTGACCTCGCCGAATTACCGCTATGTGCTCGGCTCCGTACTGAACCAGGTCCTCCTGCATCAGTCCATCATCGGCCTGGAGTCAAAGGCAGCCATGGAACAGCTGGGAGAATATCCTGATGTGATCATAGGCTGTGCCGGCGGCGGTTCCAACCTGGGCGGCCTGATCGCACCATTCATGCAGGATAAGCTCACAGGAAAAGCTAATCCAAGGATCGTAGCCGTAGAACCCGCGTCCTGTCCATCCTTTACCCGGGGCAAATATGCCTATGATTTCTGCGATGTGGGACGAATCACGCCGATGGCCAGGATGTACACCCTGGGATGTGATTTCAAGCCTTCCGCCAACCATGCCGGAGGTCTTCGTTATCACGGAATGTCACCGATCCTGTCCAGGCTGTATCATGACGGATACATGGAAGCGGTTGCGGTTGAGCAGACCAAGGTGTTTGAGGCAGCAACTCAGTTTGCGAAGATTGAGACGATCTTGCCGGCCCCGGAATCTGCACATGCAATCCGCACGGCAATTGATGAAGCTTTGAAATGCAGGGAATCCGGTGAAGCAAAGACAATCCTGTTCGGGCTCACCGGAACCGGATATTTCGATATGACTGCCTACACCTCCTTCATGGAAGGAACCATGTCGGATCATATCCCTTCCGACGAAGAACTGGAGAGATCCCTGTCCCTTCTTCCAAAGCTTCCCGGAATCCAGGAATAATCAACCCGTCATACACAATTTAATAAGGCCAGCCTGTATATCCTTGTGAAAACCGTGAAACCGCCTTCTGTGTGCACAGCACAAAGGAGGCGGTTTCCGAGAGGAGATACAAGCGGCCTTTTCTATGATTATTGTGTGATCGCATTTGCGCCAAGGGTACCCTTCAACGACTCCAAATAGGAATCGGACTGATAATACCGGAGAAGCTCTTTTGCTTTCTCAAGTCTTTCCCCATATTTAAAATCTTTGATTACCGATTCATTGACCGGATCTGCAATGAAGACCTCGAGATTCCCGATTTTCTTCCTGATGAGATCGATGTCAATTTGCTGTTTGTTCTTCAGTCTCATTTCATACCAATCGCTGGAGAGTATGGTTTCCTTTTGGAACAAGTCCCGTACCTCCGGCGAATCAATGCCGTGTCCCTGATAATCACCGTAGGCCATAATGTGCAAAAGCGCTTTGATAGGTGGTATCGCATCCTCTGCACTCCCGTCCTGAAAGTAATTCAAGGCTGCTTTTTTATGGCCGTTTGCAATATTGAGCATTCCATCCGCAAAGGCCTCTATGCTCTGCTTCTCCGGTCTCAGGATCTCTTCGCTGAAGATGGTCTGCGGTTCATCAAAGATCTTACCCAGATACTTGTAGCAGAATACATTGGTCATTCGGTATCCCAGCCTGCTTGCGGGGATTTTCACTCCGTTGTATTCGAAATCCTCCAGCTTTTCAAAGGAGCCTTCCCTGATCAGCTTTTCCGGATTGCGTTCTGTTTCCCTGAGTCTGGACCAGATCTCCGGCACCAGCATGGAAATGTCATGATCCACTCTTACGTCCGGGCCGATGTGCCCGGCAGGAGTGGTATAGACATGATAGTCTCCCAGCACATAGGACAGCAGCGCATTGTTCAGGTCGTAAACAGGCAGGAGCATATTAAAAGGTCCCTTCGTGAGTGCGCCTTCCGAGCCCGCACCGGTGGTGGAAGGTGATTTCCCGGTCAGACTGCTGATAAAGTCCATAAACAGCTCCGGCAGCTCCTGATAGTGAATGGGATTATAGACGCTCAGCGGCGGGATTTTCTTGCCTCCCTCTACACCCGGAGGATTGTTCCGGCGTCCGGGCAGTATGGCATTCACCGGCATAAGCACCGCCCGGTCCAACGGAATCCTTCTCGAAAATCGTTCGCTGACCTCTGCGAGATACGTCTTCAGAGGATTCATAAAGTCTGACCGATGTTCCAGATATCTTGGATTTTTGCTCCGGGCTCCGTCCACGATCCTCGTTTCCGAAGAAACGACACAGTATTCTTCTTCACACTTTAAAAAGGTTTCAATATGATTTCTCACCGGATCCGTATAGGAGATATAGCCCATCACATCATTTTTCAGCTCCTCCACATCCGCCTTTGTGAGAGGCTGATAATTGGTGGCGAACAGGTTATTGCTGGACAAATCCTTTTCCGCCTGCAGATCATATCCCTTATAGACTGCGTCATCGGGCCTCTGAAAGAAACGATATTCGCAGTTGGCTGCAAATTTATAGCTGGCATTGGTATATTCCGGATTCAGATATGGCAGCTGTCCGGCAGGAACCAGAACGGATGCCGTAATATCGTCTTCCATTTGAATCTTCTCGCTTGGCATGAAATCCATACGCAGCTTGAAGATCCTCCAGGCCTTGTCGTCACTGAAGCCGACACGCAAATAGCTGGGTCGGATTCGCCTGTTATCGAATTTCAACTCGTTCCCCGGCTTGCCGTTGATGATATCGACGGTAAAATGCCTTCTCCAGTCCTCTCCCCATGATTGCTGATAAAACCGTTTCACCATGAAGACCAACGCCTTGACATGTTTTGGAATTTCCACTATGTAAGCGTTGTATTTATCCGTATAAACCGGTGAGGGGGTCAGAAGCTTGATCACTGAGCCCAGTGTCCTGTCGATGGACAAGATCGGCCTTGCCGGACGTGTCCTGCCCGGATCATCTCTCCAGCGATGTCTGTAATCGTAATTGAGAATATGCTCCACATGATCGAGATCCCTTTCCAAATCATTTACATAATATGTGCCGTAAATGATGGAATTGCTGATAGACTTGGAAATCTCGGATTTTCCGCCACCCGAAACGGTGCAGGGCTTGTGGCAGAATGTTCCCCTTGCTTCCGTGCCGATAAGCTTCCAGACAGGAGCTTCCGGATGCTTTTCGAT
>JAQUYZ010000055.1 GCA_028691625.1 Eubacteriales bacterium | reverse complement strand
CAGAGTACGATAAGCTTGCGCTTTGCTTTGAGGATCCCAAACACTATGCTCCCGTAGCTCAGGGGATAGAGCGTCGGTTTCCTAAACCGTGCGTCGGATGTTCGAATCATCTCGGGAGTGCCAAAAGCGAAAAGTACCACCTCGCGTGGTACTTTTCGCTTTTTGTATTCAGGTAGAGATGATTCGAACATGCAAATGCGCGAGCGTCGCCAGACAGTCCTGCGAACTGACTGGCAGCGAGCGGTTCGAGTCCGGCCGAACGGGCCGACGAAGGACGGCAAGCGTGAAACCCAAGTCCTTCCGGCACGCTTGTGTGATCATCTCGGGAGTGTGCCAAAAGAAAGAATATCGCCTTCAGGCGGTATTTTTTCTTTTTTGCCAAGGGATTCGAACATTCGACGAGATAGGGTTTGGGGAAGAATTTCTTCCTGCTTCTCTTCCGGCTTTTCTTTCAATTTGGGCATGGCACTCATCTCCTTTACTCTGTGACCTTACTTTCGCTCGCGATCTTCTTGGCAATGTCGACAACCAGGTATTTCTTTTCAGATCCCATCTGCAGATATTGTCCATTAGGTTTCACCTTCCGTGTACAAAGCAAAGAACCACCGCTGGGATGGTTCAAGTCCAATTTTCATCTAATATTCTTCTTTTTCTCTCCCCATTGGGACTTCAACCCGTCAATATGTTCAAACAGATCATCTTTAATTTTCGCCCACATAGGATCCAGAATAAAATCGATTCCTTCACGTCTCGCCAGTTTAGCCGCCGGAACAAAATCGCTGTCACCAGAAATCAAGATAATCTGCTCGACCTGTTTTTTATAAGAGAGCGAAGCAATATCAAGCCCTATTCTCATATCGACTCCCTTTTGCTCGAAATTTATATTAAAATCATGCTCAGATAGATCTTCTAATTTAATAGCCCCTGCGCACAATTTCTTCAGTTTTTCCTGGTTCAAGGTATAACCGGCCCGTTCATCCGATAGCGTCCCTAATCGCAAGGCAAATTTTCTTCGTTCTTTCAATTCGGCATAGAAATCGTTTGTCCAAGAGAAGGTTTCGTTCTTTTCAAAGTAAATATTCTTCTTTAAAAATGGGTGGTAAACAGTGGTCTCAAGCGGGGGACAGTCATAGTAAAAGACTCTATATAAGTAACGCTCATCCTTTAACTCATATGTATCTTTAATGTGTGCAACACAGTAGGCAGCTAATTCCTTTGCCCTCTCTTCAGGCGTTCTCTTTCCCCATAGGTAGGCGGCTCGTTTTCTATAAAAGCCTCCATCAACTAATATAGCAGTACGAATCATTCAAAATACCTCCTACAAATGATAAAGCCCCAGATCTCGACCACTCCCTTATCCGCGGGATGTCTACTGTCAGGGGCTTGTTAACTATTGTAACCTTTCGGTTACTATCTATAATATGCCCCAAAAATGAAATTGTCAATCATATTTATACATATTTTCGTCCAGTTACCGGTCATTTTGTTACAAAAAGTTGAAATATATTACAGAAAAGTTTAAAAAAATAAACTTGCGATGAATAAATATTCTATTTATGCGAATGTTAAACAACTTGGTATTCTTTTGTTCCATCTTACCCCAAATTATTACGGAAAGCAACGGAATACTCCCTGGTCTCCCGGGGATTATCACCCGAAAATCTCAACAATCTTCTTGCTCCACATCTCTGCATCGGCTAGCCGTATCGCAGCCCTCTCTGTGGAACTGGTAAAGCCGTTACGCCGGTAAGCAGATAGGCCGGATCCGCGAAGGCCGATAGAGAGGTATTCATCGAGCCCGATCTGCTGGCAGCGTTGCCAGGCGCGTCCCCGGAGGTATCGCCTTATCTGCTCAGGCCTTGGGTGTGCATGGATTGCGTTGAGCTCCATTTATTCTCCGGAACATCGATCTGCCGGTAGGAAACGCAACGCTTGTGCAACATCACCAGGAACGCTTCCTGGAGCATTCCGGATAGCTTTACCATGATCGCTTTCCCCATCATCCTTATAGATCGGGGTACAATGGGCAAGAACGAAATAAAGGAAGCCATCCAAAAGGCTCTATTTTACAATTGTAAAAGGAAAAGATATGGGGGATTAGGAAACAGTCCAGCGGACTGTTTCCTCCCGAGTGGTCCGAGCCTTCTGTACGGGAAGGCGATGGACGGCAAGTGTGAAATCCTCGACATCCGTCACACTTGCGAAATCATTTCGGGAGTGCCGAGCAACGGCTATATCGGGATAATCACGCGGGTAATATTGTGATCATTGTCGATTTGAACCGAACCGTCAGCCCCCGTCTCCAGATAGATCTCCTGCGGGTAGCCTGAGGGTGTATAACCATGCTCATCAATAAACCTGGCTAAAGCTTCATATGCTTGCCAAATCTCATAATAACTACCCCTATAATTCACCGCAACCGCATTACCGGAGGGATAGAGAACCGCTTCCGGCGGTGCATTTTTCTTTTCTACGGGCAGGCAGGCTGTGACGGTGAATCCACAGGTTTTAAATTTGCCTGAGAGGAGCTCATCATCGGGGTATTCGCAGAACTCCGGCCACGTTCGGCTTATTTGGACGCCCTTGCATATCAGCTCGTCATAGAACGCACCGATGGCAAATAGCGCGGACTCCCCGTCTTTTGCCTTGATCGTCCGGCAAAGGCACAGACGCCCCGGCAGGAAAATCTTATGAACGCTAAGCTTGCCGGGCTGGGTGTTTCTTATTTTCAAATCCTCAATTGCTATGGTGAGCGCCTCCCGCCGTTCCTCCAAAGCGGCTATTTTAGTATCTTTTTCCATATGTCCGTCAAAATAGTTTTTTATTTCGTCCAATGAAAGCTCCGCGTCCTTCAGCCTCAAAATCTCCCGAAGCCGTAACAGATTTTCCCGGCTGTAATATCGATAGCCGGATTCAGAGTCGGTACGAGCCGGCTTGATAAGCGCCTTCGTTTCATAAAATCGCAGCGTGTTGATACTTACCCCGCAGGCTGTGGCAATTTCGCCAATGGAGAACAATCCTTCCGGTTTTGACACGATGCAACCCTCCTCTTCCAATGATGAAAATAACTGCACAACTTACAAAATGTATATTTTTCTATACTGTTGTACTTGACTCTCGCGTTAACACGAGGTGTAGACTAATCATAACACGAAATTTTTTTTAGAACAAGAGGAGCGGACTGCTGCTGAAGGAGGAAACAGATATGAGCCTATACAGCCATTGCCTCAAACATGACAAGAATCACCTTCTGGAACAATGGGACGCGAAAAAAAACTCTCCGCTTACGCCTGAGAGAATAGCCTGCACCAGCACGGAACGTGTCTGGTGGAAGTGCGAAAACAGCCATTCATGGCAGACACAGCTTTCTTCCCGCGTCCGTGGGAACACCGGATGCCCGGTCTGCCTGCGGGAAAAAATCGACACGCGGATGGAAAAACGACGCACCGCCGAAGCGGAGAAAAAACAAAATATAAAATCAAATATTAGAGGTGAGAAGAAATGAGAAAGAAATTCCTGAGCCTGGTGCTTGTCCTGTTTATGGTGATTGGTCTCTCACCAGGTTCTGTGGTTCTGGCGGTCCAGGATCCGCCACCACCGCCGCAGCCTTCGACTTTAACAAACCTTGTGCTGAGCGGCAATCCAACGGGATTTATTTTTGCATCAGGCACACCAACCTATAACGGTGTCGTGGTGGCAAACAGTGTTTCAAGTATCACCGTCACGCCCACCGGTGATGGTACGATAACCGTAAACGGAACTGTTGTCACAAGCGGCGCGCCTTCCGCGGCAATACCGCTGACGATGGATGTGGTAAAGAACATTTCCGTTCGCGTTGAGCAGGCAGGGAAAAATCCCACCACCTACTCCATCAGCGTCACACGCAAGAGCGATCGATGGGCGACTGCGCCATTTGACGGCGGCGGCATTTCAGGCGACCCCTACATCATTGACACAGCACAAAAACTGGCCTATCTTGCTGAACAAGTCAACGCCTCACCAGGCGGAATAACATACGCAGGCAAATATTTTGAAATGACCGCCGATATCGCCCTCAACGATACGACGGACTGGCAGGGCTGGGATGAGGACACAACCGGGCTGAACCAGTGGATTCCGATCGGTAATTTTCCTACCGCAGGCGTTTTTAATGGAATCTTTGACGGCGGCGGACATACGGTAAGTGGCGTCTACACCAGCGACGGCGGATCGGATTATCAAGGGCTGTTCGGCTATGTCTACAATGGCGGCATTGTGAAAAATCTCGGCGTTTCCCAAAGCTTCCTATGCGGCGGGGAATGTGTCGGCGGTGTGGCGGGTCGTATCGACACAATAGAATACTGCTGGTTTTCGGGTACCGCTAGCGGCGATAGGTATGTCGGCGGCGTGGCAGGCAACCTAGATCGCTCTGATGGTGGTGTTACACAGTATTGCTTTAATACAGGCTCTGTCAGCGGCATGTCAGAAGTTGGCGGTGTGTTCGGAATAATCGGCGAAAGCAGCATTCGCAACTGCTATAATGCAGGAGCTGTCAGCGGAGGCTTCCGCATTGGCGGAATAACAAGCGACCACATCGAGGGAGTAAGTGACTGCTATAATTCGGGGGTTGTTACGGGCCTTTCTATCCCGACTTTAGATGAAACGCTGCCGTACGATACACCGTATTATGTCGGAGCAATCATAGGCCAAGCCTCTTACCCCAATCAAATTACAGGCTGCCTCTACGACAAGCAGATGAGCCGGGAAGCAGGCGTCGGCGGATCGGCCGAAAGCGAAGATATAACCGGAACGGTCGGCAAGCTCACGACAGAAATGTGCGATATCTCTCTCGACACAGACTTCGGAGATTCCGGCGATTGGGTCTTCGAAAGCGGACTGTATCCCCGCCTGACGGGAATGAGTACAGCCGATGCGGCTCTCGTATCGGCTGTGCCGGTGAGGCTGATGTTTGCATCATCTACGATATTTGAACAATCGGCGGCTGTCGAAACAGACTTTACCGTCGGTACATCCTCCGGTGCAAGCTGGACGTCCGGCAACACGAACGTAATCGCAATAGACGGCGGTGCCGCGGAGCTCACGAGACAAAGCACAGACAGCAATGTGACCCTTACCGCGACGAAAAACAACGCGAGCAAGCAGGTGCCGCTTAAGATATTGGCAGCTCCGGCTGCCATCAGCCCGACAAGCTGCGATTATGACCTTAACGCCCCCTCTGACGTAACAATACAAATCACATATAACAGAGCGTCGTCGGTCACGGGTATGGCATATGGCGCTGCGCCCCTTGCGACACCGACGGATTACAGTGTCTCCGGCAGCACCCTGACCCTTGAAAGCGGATTTATTGCAGGGCTTTTGCCCTCCTTGAATGATACAATCAATTTCGTAATAACCTTTAACACGGGAGAAACAGCTGCGCTGACGGTCAACGTTGTGAACAGCAGCGGCAGCGGCAGCGGCAGCGGCGGTGGCGGCAGCAAGTCTTCCGAATACCAGAAAACCATTACTGTTACAGAAACGTCCAGCGAGGTGTTTACAAATACCGCAGGAACAATAACGGCGGAAGCAAATATGAACAGCGCTTTCTCTAACTCCGTCGAAGTCAAGGTTACCGATACAGCTGAGGACGCTGCGAACTTCAAGCTCATGGCAGTAGATGAGATCTACCCCTTTGATATTTCTCTCTACATCAGGGGGACGAACAGGAAAACCGAGCCGGCTGACGGATACACTGTAACGATATCCCTGCCGATACCGGAAAACCTTGTTGAGAAAAGAACCTCCCTGTTAGTCGCACATAAGTCCGACGACGGAACCGTTACGATGCTTTCTTCAAGGCTTGTACAAAAGGACGGTGCATGGTATCTCGTGTTTGAGGCGACGGAATTCTCACCCTACGCGCTGGTGATCAGAAACGCAGAGAGTTACGAAGCATCGGCCGGTGTGCCGTATTATACAGATGCCCTTGGAAACAAGGTCTTTATCGGCTTTGCGGCAAACGGTAGATATATCGCTCCCGGAGGTGTTACTGTTTCGTTTATGAGAAACGGCAAGAGCTTCACAGACGTTGCCGGACATTGGGCGGAATCGTATATTGGCTTCACAACAGAACGGGAACTCTTCTTCGGAACAGGCGGCAATCAATTCTCTCCCAAGACCGGCATGACCCGCGCCATGTTCGCTACCGTCCTCGGACGCCTTTACGATCGCAGCTTCGGCGGGATCGCGACATCAGACGCCCATGCCTTCACAGACTGTAATTATGGTGCATACTACGGCAAGTATGTTGATTGGGCGGCTGAGAATGAAATCATCGGCGGCATCGGCGGCGGCAGATTTGCCCCCGACTCGCTGATCACACGCGAGCAGATGGCAGCGATGCTCTATCGTTTCGCAGACTTACTCGGCAAATTTCCGGACGGTATGGACACCGCGCTTGAATATTCCGATGCGGCGAGCATTTCAAGCTACGCCAAAGACGCGGCGCTATACTGTCAGACCACAGGCGTCATCGGAGGACGAACCGGCGGAGTATTCGTCCCGCAGGATACCGCCACCCGGGCCGAGGTCGCAGCCATGATTCAGCGGTTTATTGAAACGGTGACGAAATAACGACTTGTCAATAGGGAAAAAAATAAGCTTCTGGTTTAGCATTTCACCAGAAGCTCTATTTTTGAGACAGGGAACAATCCAACTCAGCGAGGCGCTCTATTTTTTTCAAGTCACATTTCATATACTGCAAAGTGCAGTTTTCTCCAGTTGTCAATGACACCGTCGCATACAAACAGCTTGTTTTCCAGCCATTTATATTCGGAATCGCCAACATCGAACCGCACAGTACCTTTGTAATAGTAATTGTTGGGATCGACTGTTTCACCGGCGGTTATCCTGTCCTCCAGATTCTGAGGCAGATGCAGATATGCATCAAGCTCCATGAAAATGGTTGCTCCGTCATCTGTAACAAGAACCTGTGGTGCATGAATGTGGTTTATTCCACTCTCAGGCGTGTAGGTTGTGCACAGACCAAGAGGCAATACCTTGCCCTTTATTCTTTCGCCCTCAAATAAACCTTCTCCCGGCAGAGACAGTAACAAATTTCCGCGGGACGTTCCAGATATTAATATATCATCAACCTGTTTCAGCTGAATGTCAAAAACTTTTATCATAGACTCCCTCTAATAACCTTCCCATCAAATATTACGACCTCCGTCTTAATATCTCCAATCTCGTTTTCAGGAATTTCGAACAAATCCTTGTTTATTATTATCATGTTAGCAAGCTTTCCCTCTTCCAGGGATCCCATAATATTCTCCCAATGACTTTGCCTTGCGCTTTCCATAGTATAACCCTTGAAAAGAGCAGGTAAGCTGAGTCTGGCAGATTCATCAGGCCTCATAGAATTCAGATGCTTTTCAGGGTCAAGTGGAAATTCAGGGTCGACTCTCGTAGCCGAAACCTGCATGCCGAAGAACGGATAGGCTCTGTGAAGCTCATATCCTGTTACAACATCAGATGAAAAAGCAACATGGGCCCCGCTTTCAATCATTTCGTTGAAGCGGTACATCCTCCGCCATTTCTCTTCAGTGTAGTAGTTCATAGCCTGCTCACCGAAGTACCCGCCTGCCCAGTGACATGACCAGTTAATAAATATCCCGAGCTTTACAGGTCGCGGTATGTCCACAGAATCAACTATTTCACAATGTGCGAAGATTGGCAGGCAGACCCACGGCTCCCCGTCAGCCTTTGCCTGAGCCTGAGCCGCTTCAACCGCATCACAGGCAACTCTGAAGCCCCTGTCGCCCACAATATGGATATGCAGGTCAAGACCTTCCCTGTTGCAAAGAAGAAAGCATCTGATCAGTTCCTCGGTTTCCATCATGATTTCACCGAAATTGCCCGGATCATTTATATGCTCATGAAGTGAGGCTGAATTGCCGCTCTCATTGGTCCCGTCCAGAAACAATTTCATGGTATTAATCTTGATATGCTCGGATGTGTAAAGCTTCTGATACCTTCTAAGCTTCGCAATCTTTTCCGGCAGATCCTCATAGCTCCAAAACCTGACCATGCCGTCATAATAGCAGTGAAGCTTCCCAGCCTGATCCAGCTCATATATAGATCTGATCTGGTTGTCATTTTCGATGAAACCGTCAGCCATTGCTGTAATACCGCTATCCTCAAGAAAGTAAAAGAATTCCTTGAGAGATTCAGGCGTAAAATCTTCAGGTGGTTGCCAGTCAATAGCGTTCCACATATTGTCCGCAAACTTCTCCCATGCAAATTCTCTG
>JAQUYZ010000054.1 GCA_028691625.1 Eubacteriales bacterium | reverse complement strand
ATTGTCTACGATGACATAGGCAAAACAGCTCTTTTCGTCTTTGTAAAGAGATTTGACCACCTCGTAGTTTGTCATGTCAATCCAGTACAAAACTGCGCTGTTGTTTTTATCTTCATCCAGATAAGAAGATACCACCTTGTACGTCTTTCCGTTATGGGAAACCATGACCGGCTTTTCGACGGGATCCTCCGTAAAGAATTCGGATGCCTTCAATCCGGTCACACGGAATATCCCTGCATTGGCAATATCGGCATCCTGATATAGTTCTGAGAATTTTTTGTTAAACCAAAGAAACCTTCCCTCGGAATCAATCATGCACAAAGGCAGAGGGTGATTCGAAATGGAATAACTCATAGTTTTATCGACAATTTGAAAGATGTGCTCCGTATAAGCCTTCATGGATTCACTTTTTTTGCCGTTTACTATATTAAAATAAGTTGAAATGCGGTCTCTAAATGATCTCTCGCCCATTCTGACTCCTCTATTGTTCAAATTGTTTTAAGACGGCCTCGCTGCAGCGTAATCGTATCAGCGAAGCTGAATTCAATCATACGTATTCATTATACCATATGTCCCTTTTATTTTGCAGTAGAATTCAATAAAACAAAGAGCAGTGTCATGTGGTTGCCCGGGGAAATCTTTTTCTGATATCCAGCGCCACGTCGGTCAATCCCAAAAGGAACAGAACTGTCTGCCCAAGCCAGGTGGAGATGAAAATGCCGGATAGGATGAGCAGTATAAGCTTTGGTACTTTCTTTAAGAATCCAAAGTAAAACACCACTGCCAGTCCCTGAACGGAAAAAATAAAGGTGAATAACAGCTCCAGGTTGAACATGATCAGGCTCTTGTCTATTATTCCCATTTTTACAGTAATATAAGACAAAAGATAGATGATCAGCGAACCAATGATAATATTCTTTGGCAGAGAAAAAGCTCTGAAGGGTGGTAAACCGGAAATCTTTTTTCCTGATTTGCCGATCAGCCAGGAAAGGAAAGCATAGTTCAAATAGGCGGTCACCAGGCTGAATACGATGATCGTACCGGGGAATGCCAGCTTCATTATCTCCTTTACGTTGTCCAGTGCAAGCTGCATCGCATCCGGCTCCATCCCTCTCATTCCCATCAGATAAGGGTTGTTCTGCTTCATATCCTCGATACTGATCTGGCTTAACGCGGTATTCATCACTTCAAAAAACGAAGCTCCTGTCAAAGACCAAAACACCAGAAAAACGATAGTCACTCCTGTAATCGCGCTTAACGATCCTTCCAGAATGCCCCGATAGGCATTCCGGCCGGTCAGCATGTGTTTCATCATGACCGGGACAGGGATAAAGATCATGATCACCAGTATTAGCAGTGTATACATTTGAAACCCTTTCCTTGAACAAAAAGAAGCGATTGCTCGCTTCTTCCTTTTTCATACGTGCATCAAACACTTAGTCAGCTGTGTAAGGCAGCAGGGCAACAATTCTTGCTCTCTTGATCGCCTTTGTAACTTCTCTCTGATGAATTGCACAAGTGCCTGTTATTCTCTTAGGAAGAATCTTCCCTCTGTCTGTTACATATTTTCTAAGCTTGTCTACATCTTTATAATCTATGGTTTCTGTCTTATCCGCACAGAATTGGCATACCTTTTTTCTTCTGATGCCACCACGTCTTTTGTCCATCATGATATTTTACCTCCTGTTAAAATGGTATATCATCATCGTCCTCGAGGGCTTGGAACCCTTCCGGAATCCCGGGCTGACCCTTGGCGTCCTGTTTCTCGAATCCAAATCCAGATCCGGATCCGGAATCAGCGCCGGCTTTGTCGCCCCTATCTAAAAATTCTATACGATCAGCAACGACTTCCGTGGTATATACTGTAGCGCCCTCTTTGTTCTTGTAGGAACCAGTTTGTATCCGGCCTTGTATGCCAACCAAACGGCCTTTGCTGATGAAACGTTCTACAAGCTCTGCAGTCTTTCCAAAGCAGGTAATCCTGGGAAAGTCTGCGCCTTTATCTTTACTCGCTCTGTCTATCGCAATGGTGAAAGTGGCCACTGCCATCTGACTCTCCGGAATGTATCTCACTTCAGGGTCTCTTGTCAGTCTGCCGATTAATACTACATTATTCAATCTTTAATACCACCCTTTCGTATATGCTTCGCCTATTTCTCGTCTTTGTTGATAATGATATGTCTGATGATTGAATCGGAAATCTTCAGCCTTCTGTCAAGCTCTTTTGGAAGATCCGCGTTTGCGGTAAACTCGATTACTGCATAATATCCCTCGTTTTTCTTGTTGATCGGGTATGCGAGCTTTCTGTTTCCCCAAACGTTGATTTTTCCAACTTCACCGCCGGCTGAAATGACTTCCTTCACCATTTCAATTGCAGCTTCTTTCTTGTCTTCTTCCAATGCCGATTCAATGATGAACATAACCTCATACTGATTCATTTCTTTTCACCTCCCTGTGGACTAAATGGCTCTAATAAAAGAGCAGAGAGCAATAGTTTTGTCTTAAGCAAAATCCAATGCTTTTCTAGTATACCATAAAAAATCAATTATGCAAGCAATTTTTACTTTGAAACCTTCCTGCTTTTTTACTTTGAAACCTTCCTGCTTCCAATGAAATCCGTCAACTCGAAAAAAACATAAATCGCCGACAATGCCAGGATCAGCAGAAGCATTCCCATTGGTGTTTTCAAAAACAGGATCAAATTTCCGGCCATCGGAATTTGAAGAATTACTTTGCCCTCGATGCGCTCAACAGGAACAGGGTCGTCTGCCACATTGTTTGCATCGCCCTGCATCACAGCCTGCGCTTTGTCGATCGCAATGATTCTGTGTGTAATCAGCCCTCCGTTGCCGCGATAGGTTACGATCTCCTGCTCTTTATATTCTTCCTGCTCATGAATGATCAATAAGTCACCGGCCATAATTGCAGGCTGCATGCTTCCGGAAATCACAAGAATCTGTGCATAGCCGGCAACCTTCGGGAGATCTTTTTTAAACAAAAGCTGGGCTGCGATAAGATACAAATTGATCAGCAGAATCATGACAAGAAAAGCCAGCAGGCCTCTGCGCAGTATCATCCAAACTTTTTTCATGTCTTGCTTCTCCATACTATTTGAATTGTGCGTTGATCCGTATCATGAGGATATAGCGGGGAGTTCCGGTCTGTGTTCCGATTTCGGTATCATTGCTGTCGCTTACGGTTTCCCACTTCCATTCCAATGTATAGTATTCACTGGCGCCGGGGGTCAGAGTTTTCGTCCCTGCCTGCAGCTCCGCTGCTGTCTGCCACTGGTTCCCATCAATGTAGGCCCCTTCTGATTTCAGTCTGTATTTCATCGGAAGCGCCGGCTGATTTTCATCGGTATCCGTCAGGCGGATACGATACTCGACGGAATAGGCTTCCGTGTTTTTCACCCGGAACAGGTAGCTGCCGGAAGCACCCGGCGAGAGGACTTTCTGTCCGTTTATCGTTCTGGTATTGTGATTTCCATCTCGTTCCCCAAAAATGTCGACAGTGGTCAGCTGAGTCCAGCTTTGACCGCTTCCCTGCCCTGCCGCCTCAATGGCAGGTGCTCTGTCAGGAGCTCCCGGCGGTGGCGGCGGTATCGATGGTCCTCCTCCCGGTGCCGGAGGTGCTGGCGGCAGCGGCGGTTCCGGAATGACCGGAGTCTCTGGAAGAACCGGTGGTTCCGGAGTGTCCGGCGGTTTCGGCAGATCCGGATTTTCCGGCAAGCCGCCGTCATTCTCCTGCGCGGAGGGGCTGTCCTTCAGCTGCGGTGTGATCCGGTCATTGTCCAACACGAGGGTCAATTCCAGAACGGAAACATCCAGCGAAATCCGAATGGAAAAGCTTCCGTCATCAAGCTTCACGATCTGTGTGTCGTTATAGCTGGCGTCGGCGTCGACTTCAACGCTGCAGGTTGCCTGCACCACACCGTTCCTGACCACATTAATCACATGGCTTCCGGGCTCCACATCCTCAAAGCTGAAGTATCCAAGCGTGTCGGTATCCGTATACCGCGGATTGCTGTGCAGCTCCACCCTGCTGCTTGCATAAGGGGTCCCGTCCGTATACAGGACCCGTCCTGTCAGCTTGAAATAGGTTTTCGGTGCAGCATCTCCCTGCCCTTCCGGCGAAAGGGGAATGGTATCCACAATGTATCCGGTGGGATCCTCCATGGTGACACTGCGTCCGATCACGAAGCCGATGATGCAGGAGGTAAGAGAAACAGCGATGAGCAAAAGGAGGATCCCTTTGATCCGCAGGTGCTTTTTTTCCCGCCTGTGATCATTCCCGTAATCAGAAATAACTTTGTCTTGTGCCTGATATTCTGTTCTGTCCATATTATCCACGGAAAATCTCCTTTATCTCAGGCTTACTATATAAAATCCTCTGCCTCCTGAACACTCACTCAAAGCTCAGCAGGAGGCAAAGGATCTTGGTGTACCCTGCAGCCCTGCAGGGAAAATGTTTATTTCATGCTGTCACCCTAGATCAAAAATGGTTTACTCATCTGCCTGGGTTGCATTAAATGTAATCGTGATTTCTCCGTTTGTGATCGGATTGATTCCGTCAAGGGTATCGGCAGCATCTTGTGTGGCATCTGCACTAAAGGGCCATATCCAATATACCGAAACTGTCCCATCTCCGTCCTCGTCTGCCGCAAAACTCTCATTCAAAAGGTTTCCGAGTGTGCCGGCATGGACAGCAGCAGTAATCTCATCGCCGCTGGTATTTGTTCCCTTATAGAATTTCAGGTATGTAAGGGCTTCCAGATTATCAGCTTCAATTGTAATCTTCACATCTCTTGCTACCTGCGCACTGGTATCATAAGCCACATTGAAGACACCAGATGTTCCGGGAGCAATAATTCCTCCGCCGCTAACGTTCGCAACACCGGTATCTGCTGTGGTGTCAAATATATTGAACGTTGTGATGGCACTTGATGATGTGGTGCCTCCATCTCCAAAGTCAGCTTTCCAGTTTGCTACTACGACTGTATCCGTGCCGCTAACTTCTGTGGTGTATTTTGCAAAGGTGCCGGATACCAGAGATGCTGTGATCAGTGTCAGTACCGCGACCAGAACTACGAGTCTGGCTGTCCAATTTCTTTTCATTCTTTCATCCTCCTTTAATAAGGTATTCTCTACTTCGCCTACGATCAAAACAATTTGCCCGCAGGATTTGACCATTTTGCTCTCTATCTGATCAGGCTCGAATTGATCCGTATGCCTGTTGTTCTTATTTTTCTTCTCTTTCGGCCATATTTTTCCGCATCCTGGCTAGCTCTTCCTCCAGTTCTCTGGTCCTCGTCTTCTCTCTCCGCTCATAATGCCTTCTGCGGAAGATATCATACAGGATAAAGAGGATCAGCGGCAGTGCGATAAAAATCACCATACCCAAAGGAGTCTGCATAAACATTGCTGCATTTCCGAGGCCGGCTATCTTCAACAAATACGCCCCTTCGATCATGTCATCCGTAACGGCAATACTGTCTTCAACGTTATTATTGTCCCCTTTTGTAACATAGCGCCTGGTTCCGTCTTCTGCTGTGATTGTTATAATTCTATGGGTTACGACAGCATTTCCTTCACGGAAAGCAATGATATCGCCCTCCTTCAGGCTGTCTGCCGCAACTTCCCTGACCAGCACAAGATCTCCTGAGGCGAACGCAGGCTCCATGGAACCGCTCAGTACAATAAACGGTTTATATCCCATAAAGTCGGGAACCTTTTCCGGGCTGGTAAAGGATTTGACAATCAGCGTCACATTGATAATCAATATGGGGATCAGCACCACACACAACAGGATACCAACCGCCTTCATCACGCGATCAGACATTCGTTTTTCCGTCATTTTCTCGTCTTTTCTCTCATTCATATCCTATTTGCCTGCCTTTCCATTTTAATTTACATATTCTAACCCCAAACACAAAAGTCCGGCTGCAAATAGAAACCCTTTGCAGCCAGACCATCATAGCATCAATCATGCCTTAGACTCATCGCTTTGCGTCCCGGTCTTTCGCCCGGTTTGCCGATTGTTTTTCTCTGTTTCCCATGCAGATTGCACAGAATGCTTCTATTATATAATTTTTATTACATATAATCTATTTGTACACTATTTTTCAACATATTTCAACAGTTTTTTGAATTATTTGGTAAATATTTCATACCGTATCATTTTCCGGCTCTCCCTCCGTATCTGCCGGAGGTTCTTCCTGCTCTGCGGCAGTTTCAGGCTCTTCATCCGTACCTGCCGGAGGTTCCATCTGCTCTGCGGCAGTTTCAGGCTCTTCATCCGTACCTGCCGGAGGTTCTTCCTGCTCTGCGGCAGTTTCAGGCTCTTCATCAGTATCTGCCGAAGGTTCTACCTGCTCTGCGGCACTTTCAGGTTCTTCATCCGTACCTTCCGGAGGTTCTTCCTGCTCTGCGGCACTTTCAGGTTCTTCTTCCGTACCTTCCGGAGGTTCTACCTGCTCTGCGGCACTTTCCGGCTCTTCATCCGTACCTTCCGGAGGTTCTACCTGCTCTGCGGCACTTTCCGGCTCTTCTTCCGTACCTTCCGGAGGTTCTTCCGGGATTGCCGGGAATACGACGATTACTGTCCCTGCGTTTGCAGAATTGATTGTCGATGCAGCGCCCTCCACGATGAAGAAGTCTGCGGGCAGACCTTCCAATGTATAGCCCGGTTTTGGAGTAATTGTTATCGTGGCCGTATATGCTTCATTATTCCTGAATGCTGTGCAATCCGGGCTCCACGAAATCACAGCGGTATATTGCCTGGTATCCTGTACTACAGGATCCGGTATGTTGTCCTTCTCAGGCACTTCAACTCCTGTAATTTCCGATAGATTGATTGTAGCAGGTCCTATTTGTGCGGTAGGTTCGCTGCTCACTGTACCGATAGAACTGTCTGTGCCGGTTGCTGTGACTCTGATGAAATAATTTAAATCATCTGCACCGGGCGTGTAGGTGCTTGCGCTCGCGCCGCGGATATCGATAAAAGTTCCGTCTGCCGTGTCACATCTCTGCCACTGATAGGTTGCCGTTGCGTCGGAAGGGTTCAAACTCCCTGCCTCCAGGATTTGCTCCACCCGGGCGCTTCCGCTGATCATTCCGATGGCTGTGATCGGTAGGCGGGGCTCCACAGGGCCGATGACGGCGCTGGTCACCGTGCCCGTAAAGGCTCCGGTACCCGTTACCACGACCTGTACATATTTTGCTTCCTCCCTGTCAGACAGAATGTAGGTGTTTGCATCCGCTCCTGCAATATTTTCAAAGACTCCGTCTGCTGTATCACAGCTCTGCCACTGGTAAGCTCCCTCCGAATCGAAAGGACTCAGATTTCCTGCCTCCAGTGTCCTTCCCACCTGCGCTGTTCCGCGGATCGCATCGATCGCTGAAATTGTCGTCGTCGTTTCTTCCATTATAAGCATCCTCATGAACATGAACATGCCTGCCGTTACCGGCCCTGTGTAAGCGCTGGTTACTGTTCCCGTATACTTCCCCGATCCGGCAGCCCTGACTCTTAAATAGTTATCTACGTCGCTTTCACTGATCATGTAGGTGTTTGAAACCGCACCGGGAATATTGACATATTCTCCGTCCGGAGTTGCACAACGCTGCCATTGATAAGTCACCGTTGCGGCCAAAGGACTCAGAGTTCCTGCAGTCAGCGTCTGGCCGACTTCAGCCGAACCGCTGATCGCTCCGATGGATGTCAGCACGATGGTAGATCCGCTCACAGGACCCGTATGGTTGCTGACCACCGTTCCCGCAAAGGCGCCGGTGCCGATTGCCCTAACTTTTATATATATCCCACTGTCCGCAGTAGACAAGGTATAGGTGTTTGAAGTCGCCCCGCTGATATTTGAATAGGAGCCGCCAATCCAACTGGCTTTTAACCATTGATAAGTTACCGTTGCACCCAGCGGACTGACAGTCCCTGCGGTCAGAGTCTGACCCGGTGCCGCCGTCCCTGTGATATTCGATATTGCTGTAATCTGGCCGACCGCCACCGGACCCAGATTTGCACTGGTCGTTTCCCCTGAATAGGACCCGGATCCCGTTACCTGAACCCTGATAAAATGATCCTTTTCGGCTGCGGTTAAGAAATAGGTGTCGGAAGTCGCCCCCGGAATATTCTCATAGGAACCGACACCGGTGTCGCTCCTTTGCCACTGATACGTGACTGTAGCACCAAGGGGACTCACTGTGCCTGCAGTCAGGACCATTCCCACCTGTGCCGGCCCGCTGATAGTTTCAATCCCGGTGATCGATGTCGTCGTAATGCCTACCGGTCCTGTAGGGACACTGGAAGCAGTTCCGGTATACGCTCCGGTGCCAGT
>JAQUYZ010000053.1 GCA_028691625.1 Eubacteriales bacterium | reverse complement strand
CATCCGATTTCGACGAAGTGGTGCAGGCAAATTTAAGCGGGAGTTTTTATTTCCTGCAGGCGATTGCACCGATGATGATCAAGCAGAAGAGCGGCAGGATCATCAGCATTTCCTCCGTCGTTGGAATACGGGGAAATGCGGGCCAGGTCAACTACAGTGCTTCCAAGGCCGGCATCATCGGGATGACCCTGTCTGCCGCCAAGGAGCTTGGAAAAAGAGGCATTACGGTCAATGCGGTGGCACCCGGTTATATTGAAACCGATATGACAGAAATCATGAGCGAAGAGCAGAAGAAAGCAATGATGGATATGATCAGTCTGGGCAGAGCGGGCAAGGCCTCCGATGTGGCGAATGCGGTTGCATTTCTGGCTTCGGATCAGGCAGCATATATCACGGGACAGGTTCTTACAGTGGATGGCGGAATGGCCTTGTAATAATCTTCTGAACAGAATGTAAAATAGAAGAAAGAGGAAGAGTATGGATAGAAGAGTTGTAATTACGGGAATGGGAGCAGTGACTCCTCTTGGAAATAATGTAAAAGACTTTTGGGAAGGGATCAAAGCCGGGAAAAATGGAATTGGTCGGATCACTCATTTTGATGCCGATGTGCAGAAGGCGAAAAACGGTGGTGAAGTCAGGGATTTTGTCTTTCATGATAAAAAGGAAGCGCGGAGAACCGACTTATATTCCCAGTACGGCGTTACTGCAGCAATGGAAGCCATGGAGGACAGCGGGCTGGTCAGCGGAGAGAATATTGATCCCGACAGATTGAGCGTACTGGTGGGTTCGGGGATCGGCGGAATTATGACGCTGGAAAGTGAAGTGCAGAAAGCGGTGGAAAAGGGAACTGTTTCAAGAGTATCCCCGTTTCTCGTGACTTCTGTGATCGCAAATATATTAGCAGGCAATATCGCAATCGTAGCGGGGGCGACCGGCAGTTGTATCAGTATTGTAACCGCCTGTGCAACGGGAACACAAGCCATCGGAGAGGCATACCGATCCATCAGGCACGGTTATACCGACGTGGTAATTTCAGGTGCAGCCGAAGCGGCATTCGCACCGGTCTGCTTTTCGGGATTTGCCAACATGACGGCACTTTCCACAAAAGAAGACCCGAATCGAAGCTCCATTCCTTTTGACAAGGAAAGAGACGGCTTTGTCATGGGAGAAGGTGCCGGTATCGTGATCCTGGAAGAATACGAGCACGCTGTGGCGAGAGGGGCGAAGATTTATGCTGAGGTGGCAGGCTACGGAACCACCTGTGACGCCCATCATATCACCATGCCGTTACCGGATGGGACCGGTGCAGCAAAAGCAATGGATATGGCGATCAAGGGAGCCGGAATCCGTCCGGAAGAGATTTCGTACATCAACGCCCACGGTACGGGGACACCGTATAACGACTTATTTGAAACGCGGGCCATCAAGAAGGTATTCGGAGACGCAGCCTATAAAATTCCGGTGAGCTCCACCAAGAGCATGACGGGCCATCTGCTTGGCGCGGCCGGCGTGGTGGAAGCGATCATTTGCGTAAACGCCATGCTGGACGGAATCATCCCTCCAACCATCAATTATAAAGTTCCCGATGAGGAGCTGGACCTGGATTACGTTCCAAATACTGCCAGAAAGCAGGAGCTGACCTATGTGATGTCGAATTCGTTCGGATTCGGCGGGCACAATGGAGTCCTGTTATTGAAGAGGTTGATAAAGTGATATTAGATAGAGAACAAATCAAGGAAATCATTCCCCATAGAGACCCCTTTCTTCTGATCGATGAAATTGTTGAAATGGAAGAGGGAAAGCGTGTTGTCGCAATGAAGTATGTCAACGCAGATGAATACTATTTCCAGGGACACTTTCCCCAGGAGAAGGTAATGCCCGGTGTATTGATCGTGGAATCTTTGGCGCAGGCCGGGGCGGTTGCAATCCTCTCCATGAAGGAGCATCGAGGCAAAATTGCATATTTTGGGAGCATCAAAGAGGCAAAATTTCGTCAAAAGGTCGTACCCGGAGATACTCTTCGCCTTGAAGTGGTACTGGAGCGTCTCAGGAGCAAAGCGGGATACGGAAAAGCCACAGCATATTTAGGAGATAAAATCGCGTGTCAATGCGAGATTATGTTCGCCATCGGATCATAGGAGACTACCCTCCTTTGACTCTATACCTCAAGCGTCTCCCTTGTTATTGACCAAATTTGCTGTCTGCAAACTCTACTGTAAAAACCCTATGACCTGGGCAGATAAAATTTGAATTAACGCTCAAATTTTGCTGCTCCAGGCGTGATGTACTTTGTCAAAGGAGGGTACGCATGGATATAACGAAAAAATTGAATGATATACTGGTTAGCCTGTTTAACAGCGTATTAAAAATGGAAGAGGATGCAATCAAGAATTCTTCCCGGCATAATCTTTCCATTACGGAAGTGCATACGTTGGCTGCCATCGGTGCAGGGAAGGCAAAGACCATGACTCAGGTTGCAACAAACCTGAAGATCAGTGTGAGCACCCTGACCACCGCCATCAACAAGCTGGTGGACAAGAAATATGTCAACCGGTTTCGGGTACCCGAAGATCGCAGGATCGTGAAGATTGAGCTGACGGAGGAAGGAATAGAAGCCGTTAGGGAGCATGAAGAATTCCACTGCAGCATGATCAGCGATGTGCTGGCCGAACTGAACGGGGAAGAGCAGGGAATCCTGCTCCAGTCACTGGATAATTTGCATGACTTCTTTAAGAGACAGCGGATCAAAGCAATCAAAGGGGATGCTCCCGCGAAGCTGGCACCACTCTCGCTGGGGGATGTGACCATACCGATTCCGATCTTTCAGGGAGGAATGGGGATCGGCGTATCCTTGTCAAGACTGTCTGCTGCTGTCGCGAAATGTGGTGGAGTGGGTGTGATTTCCGCTGCCCAGATCGGATTTCATGAGCCGGATTTCTATACGAACCCCAAAGAAGCAAATATCCGCGCTCTGAAGAGAAATATAAGAGAGGCCAAGGAAGCGATCAAGGACGTACCGAACAAAGGACTGATTGGAGTCAACATCATGTGCGCCAGCAGGAATTATGATGAGTTTGTGAAAGCCGCGGTTGAGGCCGGTGTCGATATGATTATTTCCGGTGCCGGACTGCCGACCGCCTTGCCGGGCATCGTGAAAAACAGCAAGGTCAAGATCGTTCCTATTGTTTCTTCGGCCCGTGCAACCGCTTTGATCATAAAGAGCTGGACAAAAAAATATAACAGGGTCCCCGATGCCATTCTTTTCGAGGGGCCGTTGGCGGGAGGCCACTTGGGCTTTAAGGAAGAACAGCTGGAGGATGCCCAGGAACACTTTTATGAAACGATTATGGAAATCAAAGAGGAGATTGAGGATCTTCAGGATTGTCCGCTCATCGTAGCCGGAGGGATCTACACAAAGGAAGATGTGCAAAAAGTGCTGGCCTATGGAGCTGACGCCGTGCAGCTCGGCACTCGATTTGTCACCACGGAGGAATGCGATATTCATCCGAACTTCAAGCAGGTCTATCTGGATGCGAAGGAAGAGGACATGGTTGTCATTAAAAGTCCGGTGGGGATGCCGGGAAGAGCAATCCGGACCCCCTTTATCGACCGGGTTGAAAATGGAAGAATTCCGCCGGAAAAATGCAACCGCTGCCTGACGCCCTGCAAAGCGGAAGAGGCTCCCTACTGCATTACCCAGGCATTGATCAACGCGGCCAGAGGCGATACGGAGCATGGACTTGTGTTCTCGGGAAGCAATGCTTACCGTGCAACAAAGATTGAAACGGTCAAAGATATATTTCGGGAGCTGACATCATAAGAATATACCAGTGAATCAAACACCACCAACATTCTAATCTCCTTAGAATGATAGAACAGAAAGCGGCAGACCTGCTGGGCCTGCCGCTTTTGCACTTTCCGTGTGTCAAAAATCGATCATCTTTGGAATTACTCCGTCCAGCGATTTCAGTGAAGGGAACAGTTATCATTATAGGAGGTGTTTGGTTGAAATCAACTGCACTATTAATATAAGAAATGGAAGGACAATGCACTTGTAAAGTTTGAACCAGGGTACTTGCTTTCTCCTGCCAAATACTGTATAGTGGCTATAGTTGAATAAATGGTTTTCCGAGTTGATTCGGCCTAAAGCGCAAGCTATGGCGATCAACCGTCGGGTATGGGGAGAAATCCTCCTGCCTCCCGTTTTGGAAAGGAAGATGCTCATTGATTGTGATCAGATTCCTTTGCATTGTGCAAAGGTTTTTTTCATATTAATGAGTTTTTTTGTTCAGAAAACAGAAGTCAAAGAGAAGAAAATGGAGGAAGAAAATGTTGAAATCAAAAAAACTACTGGCGCTCGCACTTACTCTCATTATGGTTCTTTCCGTTTTTACGGGCTGCGCAAAGGAAGAACCTGCGGCACCCCCTGAAGAACAAGGTCCTGCCGAAATCGTCGGGACGATCATCCTTGCCACGACAACAAGTACACAGGACAGCGGTCTGCTGGATGCAATCCTGCCGGATTTTACGTTCAAGACCGGGTATGAAGTGGATGTCATTGCCGTCGGCTCCGGAGAAGCCATGAAGATGGGCGAAAACGGGGAAGCAGATGTACTATTGGTTCATTCTCCAGCCGCCGAAAAAGCATTCGTTGAAGCAGGGCATGGCCCCGAACGATTTGACGTCATGTACAATGACTTTGTAATCATAGGGCCTGAGGATGATCCTGCAGGAATCGGTGCGGCTGCACCGGACAATGCGCAGGCCGCTTTTCAGAAGATCTATGACGATCAGGTGACTTTCATTTCCAGAGGGGACGAGTCCGGAACCCATAAAAAAGAGCTGTCCATCTGGGAAAAGCTGGAGCTGGCTCCATCCGGAGACTGGTATGTGGAATCCGGAAAGGGAATGGGCGATGTCATTACCATGACAAATGAAATGCTTGGTTATACGCTGAGCGACAGAGCGACCTGGCTCAACATGGCGGAAGGAACCGACCTTGATGTCATTACCGAGGGAGACAAGGATCTGTTCAATCAATATGGTGTGATTGTTGTGGATCCGTCCAAGAACGATAAAATCAATGCGGAGGGAGCCCTGGCCTTCCAGCAATGGATCTTGTCCGGGGAGACACAGGATCTGATCGGTGCGTACGGAATGGAAGAATACGGGAAAGCATTGTTTACTCCAAATGCATCGAAATAAGGACAAAAATAAGAAGGAAAATAAAAAGGAAAAAATACTGCCGAAAAACCGGATCGGTTTTTCGGCAGTTTCTGCAGACAGAGGGTTCCCTGCGGGCAGTATTTGCTTATGGCTCAGGGATGCATCGTCATGATGGTTAGGATTTTATCCATTTTCACATCGGTGCGGCCAGCCGGAATGCAGGACACTACTTGAAAATCATAGGCCAGAGCAAGCTTGAACGCATCCGGCCGAAGGGTGGGTAGAAATCTGTCGTAACAGCCCTTTCCGTAGCCCATACGGTTTTCATACTGATCAAATGCGCTGCCGGGAATCACAACCAGGTCGATGGATTCCGGATCGACTTTCCTGCAGGCCGCCGGATTCGGCTCGAAGATCCCGTAGGCGGAGGGGATTAAATAATCAGAGAGCGCGCCTTCTTCCGGAATCTCATAGGGTATGATGCAAAATCGTTCATCCGTGAAAGGAAGGACGAGACATTTGCCGGTGAGGCGAATCTGGTCGATGATTTTACCGGTTGGAACCTCATTTCTAAAGTCCATATAAACCATTACCGTATTCGCATTACTGTATTCTTTCATTAGAATGAGTTTTTCTGCGGCTGATTGTCCGGCCTTTTCAATCACTTCCGGGGACAAAGCAGATCTTTTCTCCAGGAGTAGTTTTCGTATCGCAAGTTTATCCGACATCAATCGTATTCACTTCCTTTCATAGAATTGCTATGGATATATTAGCATATTTTCATTGGATAGGCATCTAAAATATGATAATATTATTCATTAGGTTATGATGTGAAATAACAGCCTGCAGGTCAGCGGGCTGAAAAAGGATAAGGGAAAGGAAATTGTCATGGAACAAATTGCAATTGCTTTTCAGGCTGCAATTGAGCTTCTCGTCACGGGGGATACCGCGCTGTATGAAATTGTCGGACTATCCCTGATGGTCTCTCTTTCCTCTGTTGTCCTTTCAGCTTGCCTGGGTGTACCCTGCGGAGCGCTGATCGGAACACACAGTTTTGCGCTTAAAAATGCTTTGCTGAGGGTAATTTATACCCTGATGAGTCTGCCGCCCGTCATTGCGGGTCTTGTCGTGTTTCTGCTCATCATGCGCAGAGGGCCGCTCGGAGCATGGGGGATCACCTATACGCCCGCGGCAATGATCATTGCACAGGTCTGCCTTGTTACCCCCATTATCACAGGGCTTACCTATAACATTGTCCGGGACAGGGCTCCGAAGGTGAAAGCACTTGCCGCCACCATGGGTGCCGGCAGACTGGATGCCTTGAAGCTGCTCATATTTGAGCTGCGGATCGGAATTCTGGCAGCGATTGTAACGGGGCTTGGACGAGCCCTCTCGGAGGTGGGAGCGGTTATGATCGTAGGCGGCAATATCAAAGGCAAAACCCGGGTGATGACTACTTATATCGCCCAGCTGAAAAGCATGGGAGACTACAGCACTGCCATCGCGGTTGGAATCGTTTTATTGATTCTGGCATTTCTGATTAATACCTTTTTATATAATGTGCAGCAGAAGGTCGAGAAGTAGTATGAAATTGTATATGGAAAACCTGATAAAAGAATTTGAAGGACGAAGGGTGCTTGATATCAGAGAGCTTCTCATAGAAAGCGGTGCGCTTTGCGGGATCATCGGACCCAACGGTGCAGGCAAAAGTACATTGCTGAACCTGATCGCAGGATTGATGAAACCAACGGATGGAAGCCTGCTTTACGGAGAGGAGGAAACCGCCGTGGCACCTTTCAGGGAAATGACCATGGTTTTCCAGGCTCCTTATCTGATCCGGACGACCGTGGATAAGAATATCGCGTACCCGTTAAAGCTGAGGGGCTGGGGGAATGCTCAGATTGAAGAGAGAGTGGGAGAGCTGGCCGAGGAGTTGGGGCTGACCGATTTCCGCAAGCAGAAGAGCTGGAAATTGTCAGGAGGAGAAACTCAGAAGGTTGCGCTTGCAAGAGCCTTGTCCTTCCGCCCGAAGCTGCTGCTGCTGGACGAGCCCACAGCAAATGTGGATCCGGCGACAACCGCAGAAATCGAAAGAATGCTCCGTAAAATTAACGAAAAGGAAGGAACCACGGTGATCCTGATTACCCATAATCTGGTGCAGGCCAAAAGGGTATGCAGAGAAGTGCTGTTTATGAATCAGGGCAAGGTCGTGGAATTCGGGGCCGCCGAAAGGGTATTGAGAGATCCGGAGCAAGAGCTGACAAAGCGATTTGTAGACGGAGAGCTTTTCACATAGTAGGAGACAAAAGGATGAAACTATTAAAGGTTGACACCGTAAAAGAGGTAAAGGATAAGCTGAAGCTATATTTCAATGCGGAGGGCGTGAAGCCGCCGGCCGAATCGGTTCCTTTGCGGGATGCGGTCCACCGGTATCTTACGGAGGAGATCTGTTCGGATACGGATATTCCGCAGTTTACCCGGTCGGTGGTTGACGGTTTTGCTGTAATCGCCAAGGATACCTTCGGAACAGGGGAAAACGCCCCGGTATTTCTGGAGGTCGCCGGTGCCGTAGAAATGGGAAAAGCCTGCAGGATCAAGCTGGAATCGGGGCAGGCAGTCTATGTGCCTACAGGAGGGATGCTGCCGGAGGGAGCGGATGCGGTGGTGATGGTTGAGTATACAGAGACACTGGATGAAAAAACCATAGCCGTTTATAAAGCAGCCGCGCCCAATTCGGGTATCATGAACCGGGGGGATGACTTCAAGGAAGGGCAGCGCTTATTTCAACGGGGGCACCGTATCACGGTGAAGGATGTGGGCATGCTGGCCGCCATCGGCAAGGATTATGTAAGTGTTTATAAAAAACCCAGGGTTTCGATTCTTTCCACGGGGGATGAAATCATTGACATTACGGAAATTCCAAAGCAGGGCGAGGTCCGGGATATCAATTCCTATACGATAGCTGCCTTCGCGGAGGCTACCGGCGCAAGGATCGGTTTGATACAAAAAGTCCCCGATGTGGACCATCAATTGCGCGGCGCGCTGGAAGCCGCTTTAGCGGAGAGCGATATCGTACTGCTGTCCGGCGGCAGCTCCGCAGGCAACAAGGATATGACTGCCGAGACCATTGACGCCATGGGGAAGCCAGGCGTGATTACTCATGGGATCGCGATGAAACCTGGGAAGCCAACGATTATCGGAAT
>JAQUYZ010000052.1 GCA_028691625.1 Eubacteriales bacterium | reverse complement strand
TAGATGTGTATCGGACAATCATATAGAAGGAGATTTGAATGCGTGCAGTAGTTCAAAGAGTAATAAAATCCGATGTGACCGTGGAAGGAAAAATCACAGGAACCATTGAAAAGGGTTTGGTGGTACTTTTGGGAGTTGAAGAGGAAGACAAGGAAGCAGATGCGGTTTATATGGCGGAAAAGATTGCCGGATTGCGCATCTTTGAAGATGGAGAAGGCAAAATGAATTTATCTGTGAAGGATATCAACGGGGAGATACTGGCGGTATCCCAATTCACGTTATTCGGGGACTGCAGAAAGGGAAAACGGCCCAGCTTTATCAAGGCTGCCAGACCGGAGCAGGCCAATGCACTTTACCGAAGGTTTGTAGATTTATGCGGGGAGCAGGGACTCCATGTGGAAGAGGGAATATTTCAGGCTGAGATGCTGGTTAGAATTCACAACGACGGGCCTGTAACGATATTAATAGACAGCAAGAAAGTATTTTAGGGATTCCCCGGTGAACGAAGCAGGGTGAGTTCGAGGCAGAAAGGAAACAGGAAATTAAAATGATGATAAAGCGCTTTTATACCGGTCCGCTCTCCGTGAACTGTTATGTTGCAGCAGATGAAACAACAAAGAAAACGTTTATGGTGGACCCCGGTGGACATAATGTTGATATGGTAAACTTTATTAAAAACAACGACCTGGACCTGGAATATATCATTCTGACCCACGGTCACGGAGACCATATTGGTGGTGTGCCGGATCTGAGAAAGGAGTTTCCAGAGGCAAAGCTGGTTGCCTGCATTTATGAGAAGGAATTGCTGGAGAACGCTGATCTGAACATGTCGACCATGGTATACGGATATCCGGTTACCTTTGCAGCGGATCAATTTGTAACCGAGGGCGAAACGCTGCAGGTCGGTGCGATGGAACTGAGATTTCTTCATACCCCAGGCCATACCCCCGGAGGGATGTGTATCGTGACCGAGGATGTGGTTTTCAGCGGAGACACCCTGTTTGAACAGTCCATCGGAAGAACCGATTTCCCGGGCTCATCCTATGAGGCCATCGTAAAATCCATCAGAGAAAAACTATTTACTCTGCCGGACGATACCAAAGTGCTGCCGGGACATATGGGGACTACTACCATCGGCTTTGAAAAGGAGAACAATCCTTTTGTTTAATATCCATATCCCGCAGGCAAAAAATAAATACGAATTTGATGAACTGCTCAAAGTGTTCCTGAAATCCGATGAGTACCGGCTCATGGGATCGGAGGAAGAGATCGGAACGGACGACTCTGAAAATACGAACGGCAGGGACGATGTAATTTTTGTCCCGGTGTTTACGGAAATCTCCACTGACAGCGGAAAAAAAGAAAAGGAAATTAAAAATCAAATCAAACGGTTTTTATACAAAGAGCTGCAGCATATTACCGGTGAGACGCCGGACTGGGGCATACTGACCGGCGTCAGACCGGTGAAGCTTGCCGGAGAGCTGCTGCAGAGAGAAGGTTCGGCGGAGAAAGCCAGGAAGCTTCTGATCGAAGAGTATTATCTGACCAGGGAAAAAGCACAGCTGCTTATGGATATCGTCGCATACCAGAGCAGACTTCTGCAGATCAGTCCAAGGGAGGCAGTCGGTCTTTATATCGGTATTCCATTCTGCCCGACCAGATGTGTCTATTGCTCATTTCCCTCTAATCAAGGGAAGGCGGAACACATCGCAGCCTATTTGGAAGCCTTACACCGTGAGATTTCCTATGTATCTGAAAGGATGAAGCAAAAGGGCTGGTATCCCGAATCCGTCTATATCGGAGGAGGAACACCCACAACCTTGACAGAACGGCAGCTGGATGGGCTGCTGAAGCATGTTACGGAAGCCTTTGATCTCAGTCACCTGAGAGAATTCACCGTAGAGGCAGGGCGACCGGACACCATTACGGCCGGGAAGCTTGAAGCAATAAAAAAATACAACGTACAGCGCATCAGCATCAATCCCCAATCCATGAAGGTACAGACGCTGGATCGGATCGGACGGGCCCACCGGCCGGAGGATATCGTGGAAGCATTCCGTCTTGCAAGGGCAGCGGGAATCCCTATGATCAACACCGATGTGATCGCAGGTTTGCCCGGAGAGGATGTGGAGGACTTTGTCGATACTTTGGAACAGGTACTCGCACTGGAACCGGAAAACATCACTGTTCATACCCTGGCTTTAAAGCGGGCTTCGAGGCTTAAGGAAATCGACAGTGAATTTAACTACAAGCAGGGAAAACGGGTACGAGCCATGCTGGCCCGGGCTAAGGAAATGCTCGACTGTGCCGGCTATGAGCCGTATTATTTATACAGACAGAAGCAGATGACCGGGAATTTTGAGAATGTAGGTTATGCAAAGGGCGACACCGCCGGGATCTACAATATCCGCATCATGGAGGAAGCCCAGACCATCATCGCATTGGGCGCCGGCGGAATCACGAAGGTATTTTACCCTGAAGAAAACAGACTGGAACGAATTCCCAACGTCTCAAATTTCGAAATCTATATCGAACGCCTGGAAGAAATGCTGCAGAGAAAAGAAGAGAATTTATAAGGAGGCTTTATATGTTAACAAACGCACCAAAAGGAACAAAAGACATCCTCCCCGGACAGATTTACAAATGGCATTATGTAGAAAATGCATTCCGGGAAGCATGCGGAAAATATGTATTCAAGGAGATCAGAACACCGGTTTTTGAACATACGGAATTATTTGCACGGGGGGTCGGTGATACGACAGATATCGTGGAAAAGCAAATGTACACCTTCGAAGATTACGGAAAAAGAAGCATTACCTTGAAACCGGAAGGGACCTCCCCGGTGGTTCGCGCCTTTGTGGAGCATAAGCTGTACGCAGAGGTGCAGCCCTCAAAGCTATATTATATCATCCCCTGTTTCCGTTACGAGAAGCCTCAGTCGGGAAGATTAAGGGAATTCCATCAGATGGGAATTGAAATCTTCGGAACGGATAATATGATGGCAGATGCGGAAGTGATCGGCCTGGCTTCCGATTTTTTAAATTCTCTGGGCATTAATGATCTGGAGCTTCGCATCAACAGCATCGGCTGCCCGGATTGCAGGGAAACGTACCGTAATGCATTGCGGGATTTTCTGAAAAGCAAGTATGAAGATCTGTGCGATACCTGCAAAAACAGGTATGAGAGAAATCCAATGCGGATCCTGGACTGCAAATCTCCTGTCTGCCAGGAGCTTGTTACGGGTGCGCCTGTCATGCTGGATTATCTCTGCGGTGACTGCCGGACTGCCTTTGAAGACCTGAAAAAGAATCTGGATGCCATGGAGATCAAGTATATTGTAGATTCCGGTATCGTCAGAGGTTTGGATTACTATACAAAAACGGCATTTGAATTCGTATCCAACCGGATCGGAGCACAGGGAACCGTCTGCGGCGGCGGTCGCTACGACCACCTGATCGAGCTGATCGGAGGTCCGCCGATTCCGGGCGTGGGCTTTGGCCTTGGCATTGAACGTCTGCTGATGATCCTGGAAGCAACGGGAAATGAAATTCCGGTGCCGGAGAATCTGGATGTATTCATTGCAGTTATGGGCGAACGGGCAAAAATGTTTGGACTGAAGCTGCTGCGGGAGCTGAGAAAGCAGGGAATCAAAGCCGAAATGGACAGCCTGGGAAGAAACATCAAAGGACAATTCAAATACGCCGACCGGCTCGAATCAAACTATACAATCATCATCGGCGACAATGAACTGGACCAGAACAGCGTTTCCATTAAAAATATGAAAACCTCGGAACAAAAACAGGTTCCGCTGCAGGATATCGTAAAAGAAATAATCAAATAGGAGTGTGACAGGATGGATATTATAATGAAAAGAACCCACATGTGCGGGGTATTAACAGAAAAAAATATAGACGAGAACGTTGTGCTCAATGGCTGGATCCAAAAGAGAAGAAACCTGGGAGGATTAATTTTCTGTGATTTGAGAGATAAAACAGGGATCGTTCAGATCGTGTTTGACGATACCATACCCGAGGAGCTTTTTCAAAAGGCGGACAGTCTGAGAAGTGAATTCGTGGTTGGGATTAAAGGAACTGTAAAGGAAAGGCAGGCCAAAAACAAGGAGCTTACCACAGGAGATATTGAGGTTTTCGCCAAGGAACTGATGATCTACTCAGAAGCGGAAACACCGCCGATCTACATCAAGGATGACGATGATGCATCGGAGAATCTCAGGTTGAAATATCGTTATCTTGACTTAAGAAAAGGGAAAATGCAGAGAAATCTGACCTTCCGTCATCAAATCGCAAAGGTCGCACGCGATTTTTTTGACAGCGAAGGCTTTACGGATGTTGAAACGCCGATTCTCTGTAAACCGACGCCGGAAGGTGCGAGAGACTATCTGGTGCCAAGCAGAGTAAATCCCGGAGCGTTTTATGCATTGCCTCAGTCTCCGCAGTTGTTCAAGCAGCTCTTGATGGTCAGTGGAACCGATCGCTATTATCAAATTGCAAAATGCTTCCGGGATGAGGATCTAAGGGCGGACAGACAGCCTGAATTTACACAGATCGACCTTGAGATGTCCTTTGTTGACGTGGATGATGTCATCGAGGTTCAGGAACGGTTTTTGAAGAAATTATTTCAAGAGCTCATGAATACGGAAATCCAGCTCCCGCTGCCCCGGTACTCGTATCAGGAGGCGATGGAGCGTTTCGGAAGTGACAAACCGGATACCCGTTTTGGTTTTGAATTGAAATCCCTCAACGAAACGATTAAGGACAGTGAATTTCCCGTGTTTGCCAATGCATTGGCCGCGGGCGGCGATGTGAGGGGCATCAATATTGAGGGAGCTGCTGAAAAATTCAGCAGAAAAGACATCGATAAGCTGCAGGAAGCCATCAAGCATTTCGGCGCAAAGGGACTTGTCTGGATCAAGATCGGAGAAACCGAGACAACATCCTCCGCCAGTAAGTTCTTTCCGCCGGACAAGATGAAGAAAATCACCGATGTATTTGGTGGAAAAACGGGAGATCTGATCCTGATCGTTGCCGATAAAGCAAAGGTCGTGTTTGACAGCCTTGGTTTTCTTCGCAGAGATATGGCAGGAAAGCTGGGACTTCTGGACGACCGCCGGTACGAACTGCTTTGGGTAGTCGACTTTCCGCTCTTTGAATATGACGATGAAACAGGAGAATATTCAGCGATGCATCATCCTTTCACCTCCCCGAGACTGGAGGACCTCCCAAAGCTTGATACGGCTCCGGGAGAAGTCAGGGCACGCGCATATGACATCGTTTTAAACGGTGTGGAGCTTGGCGGAGGAAGCATCAGAATCCACGACAGCAGCTTACAGAGAAAAATGTTCCAGGTACTTGGACTCTCCGAGGAAACCGTGAAAAATAAGTTTGGATTCCTGCTCGAAGCGTTTAAGTACGGAACACCTCCCCACGGCGGACTGGCATACGGACTGGATCGTCTTGTTATGCTCCTTGCCGGGGAACACAGCATCAGAGAGGTGATGGCATTCCCGAAGAATCAGGCTGCAATGGACCTGGTAAGCGAGGCGCCTACCGCCGTTCCGGACGAACAGCTGGACGAACTCGGAATCCGCGTTGTGGAATAGCCGGACACAATCTTACAGTAAAATCAAACTGGAGGCATCATGAAAAAAATAGGAATCATTGGAGGGACCTTTGATCCGATTCATTACGGACACTTGATTCTAGCGGAGCAGGCCAGAGTAGAAGCCGGACTTGATCAGGTGATCTTTATGCCGGCAAAGGTGCAGCCGTTTAAACTGAATTTAAAAATAGCAGGGGATGTGCATCGGTACGCGATGCTTCAGAAAGCAACTATCGGAAATCCTCATTTTTCGGTTTCCAGAAGAGAACTGGACTCCCCGGAGATTTCTTATACCTGCAATACGTTAAAGGGTTGCAGGGCTGATTTGGATGCGGATGTAGAGCTTTATTTCATTATCGGCACTGATGCTTTTTTGCATCTTGAAAAGTGGTATGCGGCGGCGGAGCTTTTGAAAAGCTTTTCCTTTGTAATCGGCACCAGACCGGGATATAAAGAGCAGGAATTAAAGGAGCTAATCAGCAGGATCAGAACACAATATGGCACAAAGCTGCTTGAAATCAATAATTCTGAGGTTGAAATCTCTTCTACGGATATTAAAAATCGGATCCGGAAAGGAAAAAGCATCAAATATCTGCTTCCGGAGGGCGTGGAGGAATACATCTACCGAAATAAGTTATATTCGGAGCTGTCTGAATAATTTCAGGAAGGATCCCTGCGGCGCCCGAAGAGCCTATTTGTATAATAACTTGATTAACTTGGACATAAATGGTAATATGATTTAGTATGCAATGTTCGGATAAACAAAGAATAATTGAATATATCGAACGTAATATGACGGAAAAACGGCGGATACATACCTATGCAGTTGTGGAGGAAGCAAGAAAGCTCTCCCGGCGGTACGGAGAGGACATGGAAAAAGCCGAGCTTGCCGCTCTTTGCCATGATTTTTTTCGGGGTGTGTCGGAAACGTCGCTGAATGGATATGTCAGACAGCTTGCACTTGCTCCTGTGTATCTGAACAACGCCAATCTGGCACACAGCAAAATTGCAGCCGTTATTTTGGAAAGAGAGTATGATATTAAGGATCAGGATATTCTCAATGCCGTGCGTTTTCATACGACAGGCAGAGCGAATATGTCTAGACTTGAGAAGATTATCTATCTTGCAGACGCGATTGAGCCGAACCGGTCCTATCCGGGGATCGAAGAGATTCGTGAACTCGCCGGGCAAGACCTGGACAGAGCCTGTCTGGCATCACTGGAGCATTCCATCGAATATGTAAATTGCAGAGGCCTGTATTTAGACCAGAACACGGTAATGGCAAGAGACAGTTTAATAAATAGTATGGAAAGAAAGGAGAAAACGAATGAATAACAAAGATATCGCGTTGAAGGCAGCAGCTGTATTATTGAAAAAAAAGGCGCTGGATGTAGTCATGATCGATATCACTGAGAAATCTTCCTTTGCGGACTATTTCGTAATCGCCTCCGGCGGTTCGGAGAGACAGGTCGGAACCTTGGTCGATGAAGTAGAAGATCAACTTTCAAAAGTTGGAATTCTGACGAAAAGTGTGGAAGGCAAGAAAACATCAGGCTGGATTCTGATGGATTATGGTGATGTGATTGTAAATATATTTACGGTGGAACAGCGTGACAGGTACAATATTGAAAAGGTTTGGAGCGACTGCAGTTTTATAGAAATAGACGATACCATCGATTGACAAGGTAACAACGTTGCGCAAGAGTTGCAGTAATAGAATACGGAGGTTAACATAAATGATAGAGCGCTATGATTTCGGAGAAATCGAAGCCAAATGGCAAAAACATTGGGAAGAAAATCAGCTTTTTAAAACAACGGAGGAGGAGGGCAAGAAAAAATACTACCTGCTGGAAATGTTCCCTTACCCTTCGGGCAAGCTTCATATGGGCCATGTAAGAAATTACTCCATCGGAGATGTTGCGACAAGATATCTTAAAATGAACGGGTATAATGTATTGCACCCGATGGGATGGGATTCTTTCGGTCTGCCGGCTGAAAATGCTGCGATCAAGAACGGCATTCATCCCAATGTATGGACCTGGGACAATATCGCGGAAATGAGAAGCCAGCTGAAGCAGCTGGGTTTATCTTACGACTGGGACAGAGAGGTCGCTACCTGTCATCCGGACTACTATAAATGGATGCAATGGATCTTCATTCAGTTCTTCAATCAAGGGCTTGCATACAAGAAAAAGAATCCGGTCAACTGGTGTCCGTCCTGTCAGACCGTGCTTGCCAACGAACAGGTGGTTGACGGGGCTTGTGAACGCTGCGCAACGCCGGTTGGGAAAAAGGATCTTGATCAATGGTATTTAAAGATCACTGAGTATGCAGACCGGCTGCTGGCTGATCTCGACAAGCTTGCCGGCTGGCCGAACAAGGTTAAGATCATGCAGAAAAACTGGATCGGCAAGAGCGTCGGCGCAGAAGTCGATTTTACCATAGAAGGCTTTGACAAGAATCTGAAAATCTTTACTACAAGACCGGATACTCTGTACGGAGTGACCTATATGGTTCTTGCACCGGAGCATCCCTATGTGAAGGACTTGATCGCCGGCACTGAGTTCGAAACTTCTGTGAATGAATTTCTGAACAAGCTTCAGTATATGACGGAGATCGAACGAACGGCAACGACCCTCGAAAAGGAGGGAACCTTTATCGGAAGGTATGCAATCAACCCGCTCAACGGGGAAAAGGTGCCGATTTATATTGCAAACTATGTTCTTATGGATTATGGTACCGGTGCAATCATGGCGGTTCCTGCCCATGACCAGAGGGACTTTGATTTCGCGGTGAAATACAAGCTGGATATTATTCCGGTGGTAGACCCGGAAAACCCGGAGATCGATCTTTATAACCTGAAGGAAGCTTTTGAAGCAGAAGGGG
>JAQUYZ010000051.1 GCA_028691625.1 Eubacteriales bacterium | reverse complement strand
GTTTGGCTTCAGCTGAAGAAAGTATCCGAGCAGGTTTCCCATGTTATCCAACGAAGGCGAGCAATATTTTTAATGCAGCGAAGCGGACCAAAAAACACCGTCATACGGACTGCGTTTGTTTTTTGGGTTAAAAATAGCGAGTCGAGTTGAGATAATATGAAAACTGCGAGTACTTTCGAAGACGAGGCCAAACGGCATTAGTGTTTGAAATGCCTTACTCCGGTGAATACCATGGCAATTCCAAGTTCATTCGCCTTCTTGATCGAATCTGCATCATTCATGGATCCACCCGGCTGAATAATCGCTGTGATGCCTGCCTTTGCTGCCGCCGTAACACAGTCGTCAAACGGGAAGAAGGCATCGGAAGCCAGAACCGCTCCCTCGGTATTCTCTGTCGACTGCCGGATGGAATTCTCCACCGCCCAGATACGGTTAACCTGGCCGGGTCCGATCCCGAGGGTCTTTCCGTCCTTCGCCAGCACGATCCCGTTGGACTTGATATGCTTGACCACCTTCATGGCAAATTTCATGTCTTCCATTTCTTTTTCTGTCGGAATACGATCCGTGACAATCTTCAGCTCTGCTTCCTCGTAGAGGTTGTGGTCCCGGTCCTGCACCAGCAAGCCGCCGCTGACCTTCTTCAGATCGATGGAATCGAGGGGAGCCTTCTCCAGAATGTGATCCAGTTTAAGAAGACGGATGTTTTTCTTCTGTGTCAGAATCCCAATTGCCTCTTCGGTAAAATCAGGGGCAATGACAATCTCGACAAAGATCTTGTTGATCTCCGCTGCCGTGATCTCATCAATTCTTCGATTTGCCGCAACAATCCCGCCGTAAATGGAGACAGGGTCAGCTTTGTACGCCTTTTCGTACGCGTCGAAAATATCATACCCCGTGCCCACGCCGCAGGGATTGGCATGCTTTACTGCAACAACGGCAGGCTCTTCAAATTCTTTCAGGGTATCCAGCGCTCCGTTGGTATCGTTGATATTATTGAAGGAGAGTTCTTTGCCGTGAATTTGGACTGCATTGACAAGAGAGCCCTGCCACGGCTTGATTTCTTTATAGTAGTACGCCTTTTGATGGGGGTTTTCTCCGTACCTCAGTTCCTGAACCTTTTCGAAGGTCAGGGTAAGATTGTCCGGAAGCGCGGCGTCGGTTTCCTTTCTCAGGTAATCGGATATCATTGCATCATATGCGGCGGTATGCTGGAACACCTTCAGTGCCAGCCTGTACTTTGTTGCATAGGATACCTCGCCCGTTGCTTTCAGTTCCTCGATCACCTGTCCATAGTCCTTCGGATCGCAGATTACAACCACATCCTTATGGTTCTTCGCCGCAGAACGCAGCATCGTCGGCCCGCCGATGTCGATATTTTCTATGGCTTCCTCCAGAGTAACAGTGGGCTTCAGGATCGTTTCTTTAAACGGATAGAGATTGATGGCCACGATATCTATGGTTTCAATCGAAAGATCGGCCAGCTGCTGCATGTGCTCCGGCTTTTCACGCATGGCAAGAATTCCGCCGTGTACTGCGGGATGAAGCGTTTTCACCCTTCCGTCCAGGCACTCCGGGAAACCTGTAACCTCTGATATCCCGATCACGTCCACGCCATTGTCTTTCAGCCTTGCAGCCGTTCCGCCCGTCGATATGATTTTGGCGCCCAGATTGCTTAATTCCCTCGCAAATTCCAATACTCCTGTCTTATCCGATACACTGATCAACGCTCTCATATTCTTTATTCCTTTCCATTCCAACAATAGGTGCAAAGCTTGGATCGATCAAGCCCCACTGATTTTAACGTATCCTCAAGCTCATGAAATTTCAGACTGGTGAAATTCAATTGTTTTCTGATGTCCTCCACCATGTTTGCATGACGTTCACTCTTGCTGTCCACATATTCCTGCAAAATTTCCGCTGTGACATGTCCGCCTTCCAGTTTATGAATGGTTCTCCTCGTAATCAAGTCCATGTCGCTGACGGATCTGGAAAAGTTCAGGTATTTACAGCCGAACAGGAGGGGTGGACAGGCAGGTCGGACATGGATCTCCTTCGCACCGCTTTCGTACAGGTATTTCACCGTGCCTGTCAGCTGGGTGCCTCTTACGATCGAATCGTCGATGAGGACAAACTTTTTCCCATTGATGATTTCATTGACGGGAACCAGCTTCATCCGGGCGATGAGATCTCTCGCCTTCTGATTTTGAGGCATAAAGCTCCTCGGCCAGGTCGGTGTGTATTTGATCAAAGGCCTTGCAAAAGGAATCCCCGATTTGTTCGCGTAACCCAATGCGTGGGCAGTGCCGCTGTCGGGCACGCCTGCAACATAGTCAACCTTGATGTCTTTATCGTTTTGGGCAATGCTCGCACCGCTGCGGTATCGCATCTCCTCTACATTGCAGCCCTCATAGGTGGAAGTTGGGTAACCGAAATAGGTCCACAGAAAGGTACAAATCCGCATTTTTTCTTCCGGCTCTGCAACGGTTCCGAATCCCGACTGTGTAATGAACACAATTTCCGCCGGTCCAAGCTCCCGGGCTGCTTTATATCCCAGATTGAGGAAGGAGAAGGATTCCGATGCTGCGCAGTAGCTCCCTTTCTTTTTCCCGATGATCAAAGGTGTCCGGCCGAATTTATCTCTTGCCGCGTAGATTCCCTCCGCCGTCATCAGGAGAATCGTGATGGAGCCTTCAATCTTATTCTGGGCATATCGGATGCCCTTGATAAAATCGTTTTCTGTTGAAATCAAAGCAGCAACCAATTCCGTGTTGTTGATACCGCCGCCGCTCATGGACATAAATTGATTGCAGCCGCTTCCAATCAGTTCCTTTACAAGCTGCTCCTTGTTGTTGATTCTGCCCACGGTTCCGATGGAATAATCGCCCATTCTGCTGAATACCGTCAGAGGCTGGGGTTCCCCGTCGCTGATGCTGCCGATGCCCATGATGCCGGACATTTCATCCACTTCTTTTTCAAATTTTGTACGAAACGGAGAATTTCCTATATCGTGTATCGACCGTTCGAAGCCATTCTGTCCGTATACGCACATGCCGCCTCTTTTTGTTCCAAGATGAGAATGATAGTCCGTACCAAAAAATAAATCCATGACACAATCGCTGTTTGACACCACTCCAAATATACCGCCCATGATCTGCCCCCCTATCTCTGTCGCTTTGAGGCAATCACGATTTTAACTGCCTCCTGCAATATTTTATGCTCTGTCTCCAATACTCTGGCTGCCAGCGCCTCCGGAGAATCTCCTTCCAGCACAGAGACCTTCTCCTGTATAATAATCGGACCCGTGTCCACTCCTTCATCCACGTAATGAACCGTTGCACCTGACTCCAATACTCCGGCTGAAAGCACCGCTTCATGGACATGTTTCCCATAAAAGCCTGTTCCGCAGAATTGAGGAATCAGAGAAGGATGAATGTTGATGATCCTGCCGCGGTAGGCTTCGATCAAATCGGGCTCCAGAATACTCATGTACCCTGCCAAAATCACAAGATCTGTTTGTGCTTCTTCCAGCGCCGAGAGGATGGCCTTTGTCCGTTCCCTCCTGTCGGGATAATTCATTTTGCCGATTACTACAGATGGAATCTGATGTTTTCTCGCTCTTTCCAAAGAATATGCTTCCGGATTGCTTGAAATCACCCGGACGAGCTCTGCGCCCTGAATGGACCCGCTTTCGATTCCGTCAATGATGGCCTGCAGATTTGTGCCTCCGCCGGAAACCAGCACTGAGATCCTTAACATAAGCAGACTCCTTCACCGGGAACGATGGTTCCGATCTTGCTCGGCTGCTCTCCCGCTTCCTTCAGTAATTCCATAACCGTATCTGCGTTCCCTTCCTCAACGACCATAATCATTCCGATGCCCATATTAAAGGTTGCAAACATTTCATTCCGGTCGATATTTCCGCTCTTTTGCATATACTCAAAAATTGGCAGGATGCGCCAGCTTCCCACATCGATTCTGACCCCCAGGCCCTCAGGAATGATCCTCGGTATATTTTCGAAGAATCCTCCGCCTGTGATATGGACGATCCCGTTGATTGGAACCTTCGGCAGAACTGCATTGCATGCCTTTGTGTAAATCTTCGTCGGCGTGATCAGCGCTTCCCCGAGGGTCTTTCCCAGTGATGCAACATAATCGGTAGCCTTCAGATTCATTTTTTCAAAAAACAGTTTCCGGACAAGCGAATATCCGTTGCTGTGAATTCCGCTTGAAGGAATTCCTACAAGGACGTCTCCCTTCTTTATCTTAGAGCCGTCGATGATTTTCGACTGATCCACCACACCAACGGCAAAACCTGCCATATCATATTCTCCGTCTGCATAGAAATCCGGCATTTCCGCCGTTTCGCCCCCGACAAGGGCACACTCCCCGAGGACGCATCCATCCGCAACACCCTTGACAATGTCTGCCACTTTTTCAGCTTTTACCTTGCCGGTTGCAATATAGTCAAGAAAGAAAAGCGGTTTCGCACCCTGGCACAGAATATCGTTGACACACATGGCAACACAATCCTGACCGATGGTATCATGTTTATCCGTCATAAATGCGATCTTTAGCTTTGTGCCGACTCCATCTGTTCCTGCAACCAAAACAGGCTCTTTGATACCGGCCAGATCCAGCCTGAACAGGCTGCCAAAGCTGCCAAGCCCCGTTAATACATTGGCATTGAAGGTCTTCTTTACATGCTCCTTCATCAGCCGGACCGCCTTTTCCCCTTCCTTTGTATCCACACCCGCTTCTTTATAGGTCAATTTTTCATCCATGATCGCGATGCCTCCTTCTCTTTCTCCATACCATTCGATTTCCATTCGACCTCCGGCAGCTCCATCGGATAATCCCCGTTAAAGCAAGCCGCACAGACTTGATCCCCACCCAGCCCGATGGATTCCAAAAGGCCCTCCGTGCTAAGATAACCCAAGCTGTCCGCATCGATCATTTTCCTGATTTCATCGATACGATAGTTGGCTGCAACCAGCTTATCGGGATCCGGCGTATCAATCCCGAAATGGCAGGGATGGATCACCGGAGGGGAGCATACTCTGACATGCACCTCGGCAGCGCCTGCCTCCTTGAGCATTTTAACGATCTTACCGCTTGTCGTCCCCCTGACGATGGAGTCGTCAACCATAACGACCCTCTTTCCTTTTATATTGTCCTTCAAAACGTTCAGCTTCAAACGAACGCTCAATTCTCTCATTCTTTGATCCGGCTGGATAAAGGTTCTTCCTACATACCTATTTTTGATCAGACCTTCTCCGTAAGGAATCCCCGATTCCTCCGCGTAACCGATGGCTGCGACGGTACCGGAATCCGGAACTGCAATCACCATATCCGCTTCCACAGGATGTTCCTTTGCCAGCATTCTACCCGCCTGACTTCTCGCCATGTAGACACTCCTGCCGTCGATCTCGCTGTCCGGTCTTGCCAGATAGACGTACTCAAACGCACAGATCGCTTTTTTCACGCCTTTGCTGTATTTCATAGATTTCAATTCACAGTCCTCAATGATTACCATTTCACCGGGTTCTACATCCCGGACAAAGGTCGCTCTGAGCAGAGGGAAGATACAGCTTTCTGAGGAAAGCACATAGCCCTCCTTCGTTCTCCCGATACACAGCGGCCGGATTCCCTTTGGATCCCTGACTCCGATTAGCTTGTTTCCACCGGTGATTACCAGAGCGTAAGCACCTTTCACCAATTCCAGCGTCTTCACAATGGCCTCTTCTATGGTGTTTTCCCTGATAAACCGGGCAATCAGCGCCGCAATCACTTCCGAGTCGATGGAGGTCTGAAAGATTACCCCGCGATCCTGCATCTCTTCTCTCAGCAATTCTGCATTAATCAGATTTCCGTTATGGGCCAGGGCCAGACTTCCTCCCTTGTGATAAACAACAAGAGGCATTGCATTGACCGCATGGCTTTCTCCGGAGGTCGAATATCTGACGTGGCCGATGGCGATATCACCCTGGAGCCTGCCAATGATTTCATCATTGAAGACCTCCTGAACAAGACCCATCTCTTTATAATATTGTATCTTTCCGTCTTTGTTGGAAGCGATCCCCGCGCTTTCCTGCCCTCTGTGCTGCAGGGAATGGAGCCCAAAATAGACCGCCCGCGCAATATCCGCTTTGCCCGGTGCATAAACACCCACCACGCCGCATTCATCAAAAACCTTATCTTCCTCCAATTCCCGAAGTTCTGTGTTGATATCAAATTCCCTTTGCATGTACCTTCTCCTACTCTAATCCAAGGACATCTTTCTTATTTCTTGATTCTCGCAAGGACTTCCTGATAGGTCGATTCCACATTCCCCAGATCTCTTCGGAATCTATCCTTATCCATCTTTTCATTTGTTTTTACATCCCATAATCTACAGGTGTCCGGTGAAATCTCATCCGCAAGGATGATCTCGCCGTCGCAAAGCCCGAATTCGATCTTAAAGTCGATAAGCTTCAGCCCCTTATCCAGGAAAAATTCCTGCAGTGCGGCATTGACTGCATAGGTATACTTCTTAACGGTAACAAGCTGTTCTTCCGTCGCCAGCTCCAATGCAAGAATGTGGTCGTCATTGATCAGCGGATCACCCAAGGCGTCGTTTTTATAGGAAAATTCCAGCACCGTCTTTGCCAGAGGCCTGCCCTCTTCCACCCCGTATCGTTTGGAAAAAGAACCCGCCGCAACATTTCGGATGATGACTTCAAGGGGCAGGATCGTAACGGCCTTGACCAGGGTTTCTCTGTCGCTGAGCAGCTTCACCATATGGGTCGGGATACCCTTCTTTTCCAGCATCTCAAAGATAATGGCCGACATGGTATTGTTCACAACACCCTTGTCTGCGATCGTACCTTTCTTTTCTCCGTTGAATGCGGTCGCGTCATCCTTATAATCCACGATATATAACTTCGGGTCATCGGTCCGAAACACTTTCTTCGCCTTTCCCTCATATAACATTTCTAATTTTTCCATTTCTTTTCCTCCTTTGAGGCAGTTTTGGCGTATTATCCCCTTCCGTTTTCTTCGTTGCCTGCTGCAACTGAAAGAGGATAATACCAAAACCGCAGATTATTTTCTATCACTGAAGCTCCCGATCTTGTTTCCTGATGTCTTCTTCCATTTTCATTTTGTAGCCCTTCATCTTCTCCCGGAGTTCCGGATATTTCACAGATAAAATCTGAACAGCCAGCAGCGCGGCATTTTCCGCACCGTCAATGGCGACCGTGGCAACGGGAACTCCCTTGGGCATTTGCACCATGGAAAGCAGCGAATCCAAACCATCCAATGTGGAGGATTTGATGGGAAGTCCAATGATCGGCATCGCTGTATAGGCCGCCAGCACGCCTCCAAGGTGTGCCGCTTTCCCAGCCGCAGCAATGATCACTTCGATCCCGATTCCTTCCGCCTTTGAAGCAAAATCTTCTGCGATTCTCGGGGTTCTGTGGGCTGAAATAATTCTCGTTTCATAATCCACTCCAAATTCCCTTAATATTGATTCTGCTCTTTCTACAACCGGATAATCCGATTTACTTCCCATTACAATTGCAACTTTCATATAAATCCTCCCTTGTTATTCCGAAGCCGGCCGAGCCGGCTTTTTTATTGCTGCGTCGCGCCGAGGGTGTTCTAGCAGCCTACTGAAAAAAGTGTTTACTAAGAAAACCGTGAAACTGATTACCGACTTTGATGCGTAGCATCTTAAAGGAGGCGGTTTTCGTGCTTTTTTGCCGCAGCTTTAGCTGCAATGGCAAAACGGACAGCGTAGCAAGCTTCGCTTGCGTAGGAGTTCCGTTCACGGAACGTTGAAAATACTTTTTCAGTTTCCGGGAGAACACCCTGGAAGACGCCTTTATTTAATAAAGTAAGCGACGCCCGCTTCAAATATCTTCTGATCGTTGTTTCCCGGAACATTCTTATACAGATATTTCCCGATTCGCTCGGAGTGTGCCATCTTGCCGAACACTCTTCCGTCGGGAGAGGTAATGCCCTCGATCGCCAGTACGGATTCGTTGGGGTTGTACACCGCATCCATGCTCGGTTTTCCCTCAAGGTCCACATACTGGGAAGCAATCTGTCCGTTTTCGATGAGCTTCCGGATGACATCATCCGTTGCAATGAATCTGCCCTCCCCATGGGAAACGGGAATCGTGTGAATATCGCCTGCCTCTGTGTTCGCAAGCCACGGCGATTTCACCGACGCGATTCTGGTCCTGACCAGGCAGGAAGTATGTCTTCCGATTCGATTGTAGGTAAGAGTCGGATTCGCTTTGTCAGGCTCGGTTATGGTGCCATATGGCACAAGTCCCAGTTTGATGAGTGCCTGGAACCCGTTGCAGATTCCCAGCATCAGTCCGTCCCTGTTTTTCAGCAAATCTTCCACTGCATCCCTCACTGCCGGATTCCGAAAGACCGCGGTTATAAATTTCGCCGAGCCGTCCGGCTCGTCTCCTCCGCTGAAACCACCCGGAATCATGATGATCTGACTGTTTTTGCTCTTTTCGACCATCTCGTTTAGGGATTCAATCAGTTCCGCCTGTTTCAAATTTAGTAAAATTTGTATCTTCGCCTCTGCCCCGGCTTTTTCAAATGCCCGCCTTGAGTCTAACTCACAGTTCGTCCCGGGGAAAACCGGAATGAATACGCTCGGTTTTGCGATCCGGATTGCCGGGGCAT
>JAQUYZ010000050.1 GCA_028691625.1 Eubacteriales bacterium | reverse complement strand
CGGTTCCGGAGTCTGGATAAAATGTACAGGGGATTATAAAAAGGGGTTTTCGAGATGGGTTTCAAATATGAAAAAATCAAATCGGCACAGATTAAGAAAGTGCAGATCGGGGAAAAGGATTATCCGGAGTTGTTGAATTACATTGGCAATCCTCCGGAAATGCTTTATTATATAGGTGATATCACCATTGCAAGCAGACCGTCCATCGCAATAGTGGGAGCAAGAAAGGCTACCGCTTACGGGAAATGGGCTGCCTACGGCTTTGCGAAGAAACTGTCTGAGTATGGAATCTGCGTTGTGAGCGGAATGGCGTATGGAATTGATTCTTTTGCCCATAAAGGCGCAGTTGAAAACCAGGGCAGAACAATCGCGGTGCTGGGGTGCGGAATCGATATCTGTTATCCTGATTCGAATCTGAGGCTCAGAGAGGATATAATAAAGGAAGGTTTGGTTCTGTCTGAGTATGAGCCGGGTGTACCGCCGCTTCCATATCGTTTTCCTATGCGAAACCGCATTATCAGCGGCCTTTGTATCGGCACCATCATCGTGGAGGCCGGCCTTTCCAGCGGTTCGCTGATTACAGCCGATTGTGCGGCGGAACAAGGCAGGAATATTTACGCTTTGCCAGGGAATATAAATAGTATGTACAGCTTCGGTACGAACAAACTCATCAAAGACGGAGCAACGCCTCTGATCGTTTTCGATGACATCATCGACGAGTTGGGAATCAAAAGAAAGCTTCCTGTTTACGCGCTGGAAACAGAGCTCGGTAAGGATGAGAGGATCATCTATGAGCACATCCTTCAGTCAGGGGAAACAACGACGGACTCTATTTGCAGAAGTACCGGAAAACTCCCTTCAGATGTGAATGCGCTGGTGACCATATTGGAGATGAAGGGTCTGCTTCAAACCGCACTTGGAAAAATTTTTATTGCAAAATAAATAGTTTGGAAATATAATCTCTTCTTGTAAAGCTTCGGTTGACAAAAACGTATTGTATCTTTTCAGCCGATGATTGAGTAAACATATTAAAGGAGGCTTATTATGGCCGATAAAAATCTGGTAATCGTCGAATCTCCATCAAAGGCAAAGACCATCGGAAAGTTTTTGGGAAGCAAATATAAAGTGGTCGCATCGGTAGGACATATCAGAGATTTGCCAAAAAGTAAACTGGGAATCAATATTGAAAACAACTTTGATCCTGAATATATATCCATCAGAGGAAAAGGCGATGTAATTAAAGCAATGAAAAAGGAAGCGAAGGATGCCGGTAAAATATATCTGGCAACCGACCCTGACCGCGAAGGTGAGGCAATTTCCTGGCACATTGCTTATTTGCTTGGCATCGACGAAAATGAGCCTTGCAGAATCGTATTCAACGAAATCACAAAGGGGGCAATACAGAATGCGGTAAAGCATCCGAGAGCCATTGACAAGAAACTGGTGGATGCACAGCAGGCCAGGCGTGTTTTGGATCGGCTGGTAGGCTATAAAATCAGTCCGCTGCTCTGGCGTAAGATCAGGAGAGGTTTAAGCGCAGGCCGCGTACAGTCAGCTGCGCTGAAGATTATTTGTGACAGGGAAAAAACGATTCTGGATTTTATTCCAAAGGAATATTGGAATATTACCGCAGTTCTCCTCAATGAGACCAAGGGCAAAGAAAAGAAGAAGAACTTTTCCGCAAAGCTTTCGGAGTATCAGGGAAAGAAGCTGACCGTCACCTCACAGAAAGAAGCGGATCGGGTTTTATCCGATCTGGATCCGAAGGGTTACGTTGTAACAAAAATCGACGAAAAGGAAAAGATCAGAAAGCCGAATCCCCCGTTTACCACAAGCAGCCTGCAGCAGGAGGCTTCCAACAAGTTGGGCTTTTATACGAAAAAAACCATGCTGATCGCACAGCAGCTTTATGAAGGAGTGGAAATTAAAGGTCATGGAACAATAGGCCTTGTTACCTATATCCGTACCGATTCTGTCAGAATATCAGACGAAGCGCAGCAGGCTGTAACCGAATATATCAAAAACAGTTATTCCCAGGCATATCTAGGAAACAATGTTTTTTCCAACAAGAAAAAAGACGTTCAGGATGCCCATGAAGCCATTCGGCCCAGTATCGTCACACTGCACCCGGATGCGATCAAGGATTCTCTTACCAAGGATCAATACAATTTGTACCGTTTGATCTGGTCCAGATTTGTTGCCAGCCGCATGACCCCTGCCGTTTACGACAGTGTCAGCGCGGAGATCTCAAACGGGGCATATGTGTTCAAGGCCAATGGATCAAAATTGAAATTTGACGGCTACTTAAAAGTGTATAATAATATAAGTGAGGAAGATGATGAAAAAATGCTTCCGCACATTCAGGAAGGAGATCAGCCGCATCAGGAGGAGCTGTTAAGTGAGCAGAACTTTACCCAGCCGCCTTCCCGATACAGCGAAGCATCCCTTGTGAAAGAGCTGGAGGACAAAGATATCGGCAGACCGAGTACCTATGCGCCGATTATTGCCACACTGATCGAACGTAAATACATCACACGCGAGAAGAAGATGCTCAAACCGACAGACCTGGGCTTTATCGTTACCGATTTGATGGAAACCTACTTTAAAGAAATCGTAGATGCCGGATTCACTGCGGACATGGAAGACAAGCTGGACGACATCGAAGTAAAGAATACCGAATGGAAAGCCATCATCAGCGATTTTTATAAAATACTGGAACAGGAGCTCAAGGTTGCCGACGAAGCAATCGAAAAGGTAACCATCGAGGATGAGCTTACCGATGAAATTTGCGAGCTTTGCGGAAAACAGATGGCAATCAAGCATGGACGATTTGGAGAGTTTCTGGCATGCAGCGGTTATCCTGATTGTAAAAATACAAAGCCCATCGTCAGCAAGATTGACGTGAAATGTCCGGATTGCGGCAAGGATATCATCGCAAGAAAGAGCAGGAAGGGCAGGGTTTTCTATGGATGCAGCGGCTATCCCGATTGCAACAAGCTCTACTGGAACAAACCGGTGAATAAAAAATGTCCAAATTGCTCGTCATTATTAATGGAAAAGAAAACGAAAACGTCGAGTTACATGTGTTCAAATACTGAATGCGGGTATAAAGAATAGGATAGAATCATCTTATAGGGAGGTAACAGAATGGGAGAATTTCACGCAACAACGATTGTTGCTGTCAGACGGAATGAGAATGACATTTGCATTGGGGGCGATGGACAGGTCACGATGGGGCAAAGCTCCATCATGAAGCAAACCGCAAAAAAGGTCAGAAAGATATATAAAAATAGTGTGATTACAGGATTTGCGGGATCCGTGGCCGACGCATTTACGCTGACTGAAAAATTTGAGAAGAAGCTGGAAGAGCATTCCGGAAACTTAAAGCGTGCTGCGGTAGCATTGGCACAGACCTGGAGATCCGACAAGGTGATGAGAAATCTGGAGGCGCTGATGGTGGCTGCGGATAAGGAAAGCCTGCTGGTCATATCCGGAAACGGAGAGGTCATAGAGCCGGATGAAAGCTTCATTGCGATCGGATCCGGCGGCAATTATGCGTATGCTGCAGCCAACGCGCTGTATAAGCATACGGATATGAGTGCTGAGGAAATCGTCCGGGAAGCATTGACTATTGCGGCTTCTATTTGTGTATATACAAATAACAATATTTCCGTAGAGAAACTGTAGGGGGGATAAAAATGACCACACTGTATCAAATGACTCCTAAGGAGATCGTAGAGGAACTTGATAAATATATCATTGGACAAAACAGCGCAAAGAAGTCAGTTGCTGTAGCTCTGAGAAACAGGTATCGCCGCAGTTTACTTCCGGATGAGATGAGAGAAGAAATCACACCGAAGAACATTTTAATGATTGGTTCAACCGGAGTTGGTAAGACTGAAATCGCAAGAAGACTTGCAAAATTAGCGGACGCTCCTTTTGTTAAAGTGGAAGCATCAAAATACAGCCAAGTTGGCTATGTTGGAAAAGATGTTGAGTCAATGGTTCGTGATTTAGTCGAAGCATCCATTCGAATGAACAAACAAAAAAGGCTACAAGAGAAATATTCAGTAGCGGATATTATCGTAGAAGAAAAAATCATTGAAGCGATCATTCCGGGTAAAAAGAAACCCGCACAAACTTCCGGCGGCGTCAGAGGGCCCTTTGATTTTATTTTGGGTGGCGGGTTCCAGGTAAACCAGCAAAAACCGGAACAAAAAGAGGAACATTCCACTGAGCAGTCTGACATTGAACTCGCAAGAGAACAAGTCAGACAGCAACTGAAAGAAGGACTGCTCGAAGATCAATATATCGAAATTGAGGTGAATGACAATCCACCGGCAAACAATCTTGATTTACAAGAGGGAATGAGCATAAGCTTAGGCAGCATCTTTGGTGATATGATGCCTCAGAAAAAGAAAAAGAAGAAGATGAGAGTCAAAGATGCCAGAAAGATTCTCAGAGACCAGGAAGCGCAGAACCTGATCGACATGGAACAAGTGACGGCGGAAGCATTAGAAAACGCAGAGCAAAATGGAATCAACTTCATAGATGAAATCGATAAGATCGCATCCAGTGAGAGCTATCGAATCGGTGGAGATGTTTCAAAAGAGGGGGTTCAGCGAGATATCCTTCCAATCGTAGAGGGAAGCGTTGTCAATACGAAATACGGACCTGTAAAAACCGACCATATGTTATTCATTGGTGCCGGTGCGTTTCATATTTCCAAGCCGACTGATCTGATTCCGGAATTGCAAGGCAGATTCCCAGTAAGAGTTGAACTTGAAAATTTGACAAAAGAAGATTTTATTAAGATTTTGACTGTTCCTGAGAACGCTCTGCTGAAACAGCATAAGATGCTGCTTGAAACGGAAGGCATCAAAGTTACAATCACCGATGATGCGGTGGTAGAGATCGCTACTCTTGCTCATTTGATGAATGAACAGTCAGAGAATATCGGCGCCAGAAGACTTCATACCGTCATGGAAAAGCTGGTTGAGGAGATCTCTTATAGTCTTCCCGATGAAACAAAAAACGAGATTGTGATCGACTCGGAATATGTAAAAGAGAAATTTGCTGATAAATTGCAGCAGGATGACATTGACAGATTTATTTTGTAAAAAATACGATATGGTGCAGGAAAAATCCTGCACCATATCTTTTATAAAAAGTCCAAAAGTCCTTTGTCATTTTAATAATTGTGCCAAAAAAAGAAAATTTTTTGAACAATCAAAAAAATATCTTTATCATTGCACATAAATCATATATAATACATTCAGTTAGTAATAAAAAATTAACAATCATTATTAAGAATAAATATATATGGAGGAACTATATGGAAAAGGACATACTTACGAAGGTAAGAAAATTGAACTGGGTTTTACAGGAGAGTGCATCCGGTGTATTTTCCTTCAATGACCTTTGCGGAATCCTGAGTGACTTGATGGATGCAAATGTATATATTGCGAATCGAAGAGGAAAAGTCATCGGAGTTCATTATAAAATCAAATCGGACAGCTCAACGATCACCGACCCTGAAACAGGAAGCGAAAAATTTCCGAACGAATACAATGAAGCTCTGCTCAAGGTTGTGGAGACCGAAGCAAATCTCAAGGCGGAAGAGGCTCTGGAAATCTTTAAGTATGACTACGATACTTATGATAAGCTTCATACCATTATTCCGATTTTAGGCGGAGGTCAGAGATTGGGAACCTTGATTTTAACCAGATACAAGCCGGAGTTTGCCGACGAGGATCTTGTGCTGGGAGAATATGGTGCAACAGTTGTGGGTTTGGAAATACAGAGACGCAAAACCCTTGAGATCGAAGAGGATGCGAGAAAGAGAGCAGTGGTGCAGATGGCCATTGGCACTTTGTCCTATTCTGAAATCGAAGCGGTGCAGCAGATTTTCTCCGAACTGAAGGGTACGGAGGGGCTTTTGGTTGCGAGCAAGATTGCAGACCGTTCCGGCATTACGAGATCCGTGATCGTTAATGCGCTGAGAAAGCTGGAAAGTGCCGGCGTGATAGAATCCCGTTCCCTCGGAATGAAGGGCACTCATATCAAGATTCTGAACGGGAAATTTACGGAGGAATTAGGGAAGCTGGAAGTATAATAAAAAGGATGAAAGACAGAATGATTATGTTTTTCAGGAAAATTACAATTAAATTGTAACAAATGAATCCCCTGTAACATATTCTGAATTACATGGGGGTTTTTTTATGAGAAGAAGGCCGAAAAGAGACAAGCAGAATAGTGGGAAGTGGTTCCTGTTGCTGGTGCTTTTAATGGTACTGGCGGTTTACAGTGTCGTGTTCACCGAACGGATCGTCAAGCCGAATGTTGCGGCGATCGCCGAGGTGAAGGTGAAGGCTATGATCACGCAGATCGTCAATGATGCCGTTCACAAGCAATTCAGATCAGAAGCAGAGGTCAATGAATTACTGACGATAAAAACGGATCAGGAGGGAAATATAACCTATGTGGAATCCAATACTGCTGCCATGAATAATTTGGCAGCGGAGCTGACGCAGGCAGTACAGAGCCAATATCGCTGGTCGGAAGCTGTCGCCCTGGATGTTCCCGTTGGAAGTATCGTTGGAAGCCAGATCTTATCGCAAATCGGACCGTACATAAGCTTGAAAGTGCTGCCCATCGGCATGTCCAGGGCCAATTTTAAAACGGAATTTGAAAGCATGGGCATCAATCAGACAAAATATAAGGTTTATTTGCAGATGGACAGTCAAGCGAGAGTATTGGCTCCTTTTTCGATCAATAATATAGAAGTACAGAATACCATTCTCATTGCCGAGGCGATCATCGTGGGCGAAGTTCCGGAAGCCTATATCAATGTACCTGAGGAAAGTGCGATTGATGCTACCAACTTTTTCCCCAAAGAGTGAAAATATGGTACAATAAAATAACTGAATCAGAGAGGTGTTAATTTGAGATTTACAGAAGATAACGTAATTATTAAGGATGAAGAATACAGAGCAATCCTGGCGGGTGTGCAGATGGAGGAGGATATTTCCTACTCCATGGAAGAATTATGGGCCCTGGCCGAGGCTGCCGGCGTGGATATAGCGGGAGAAATGATTCAGAACAAGGAGCGCCCCAATACTGCCACTTATATCGGGAAAGGAAAGGTGGACGAGCTTGCGGAAATGTGCGCCAATATGGAAGCGGATACTGTGATTTTCAATGATGAGCTGTCCGGCATCCAGCTGAGGAACCTTGAGGACAGGCTGGGCATCAGAGTCATCGACAGGACCATATTGATTCTGGACATTTTTGCTGCCCGCGCCGTGTCAAGAGAAGGAAAGCTTCAGGTTGAGCTGGCACAGCTGCAGTATCGGCTGCCAAGACTGACCGGTTTTGGGAAGTCACTGTCACGGCTCGGTGCCGGAATCGGGACACGAGGTCCGGGCGAAAAAAAGCTTGAAACAGACCGCCGGCATATCTCCAAACGAATGGATGAGATTAAAAAGGAGCTGCTGGAAGTAAAAAGCAACCGGAACACGCAAAGGGCCAGACGGCAGAAATCTGAAATTCCGGTGGTTGCGCTCGTGGGTTATACCAATTCGGGAAAATCCGCATTGATGAACCGTCTTCTGCAACTGACGGATAAGGAGGAGAAGAGTGTCCTGGAAAAGGATATGCTCTTTGCAACACTGGATACCGCCCAAAGGAATGTAAAGCTGGACACAAACCAGGAGTTTATTCTCATTGATACCGTAGGCTTTGTCAGCAAGCTGCCTCATTCTCTCGTCAAAGCGTTTAAAGCAACACTGGAAGAGGTGATCTATGCGGACCTGCTGCTTCATGTGGTGGATGTTTCCTATCCGGATCATGATTTCCACATCAATGTGACCAATTCGGTTTTAAAGGAGATCGGAGCCAGTGAAAAGGAAAAGCTGATGCTCTATAACAAAATTGATATTGCAGATGAAATGAGTCTGCCGCATAATGGAGAAGAAATCCTATATATTTCTGCAACCAGGGGAGACAATATGGAGATGCTGGTTCAGAGGATCAAGGAAAAGCTATTCTCCGGCAGGATTATTGTATCCATGATGGTACCGTACGACCGCGGCGATATCTCGTCCTATCTGTGTGACAAATGCAGGGTGATCGAGATGGAATACAAGGAAGACGGAACAAAATTTGTTGTGGAAATATCCAAGAAAGACTATGGCAGATTGGAGCAGTTCATCATAAAATAAGAAAGCCGTTGACCTGCAGCAAGGGCTGATTGGCAGAACAGATAAGGGGGATCCTCTTGATCAGATATAAAACAATAATGAAAGAGGCAGAAGCGGAGCAGATAATTGACAAATCAAGATTTATCGGCCATGTTCAGCCGGTAGAATCACGGGAGGAGGCAGAGGATTTTATCGCGGCAATCAGATCGAAGCATAGGGCGGCGACTCATAATGTGCCAGCCATTGTGATCGGAGACCGGTATCAGCTCCAGTGGGCAAGCGATGACGGGGAACCACAGGGAACATCCGGAGCTCCCATCGTACAGATGCTCGTCAAGGAGGGAATCACAAACATCGCGGTGGTGATCACGAGATATTTCGGCGGAATCAAGCTGGGAACAGGCGGGCTGGTGAGAGCCTATACAGGAACAACGAAGCTGACGCTGGAGGAAAGCGGAGTCTGTGCCGTTAAAGAGCTGGATGAGCTGATTGTCAAGCT
>JAQUYZ010000049.1 GCA_028691625.1 Eubacteriales bacterium | reverse complement strand
AGAAACGGCACAGTTTGGAATTTCTCAGAGAAATCGCGCATTTAAGACCGAGAAGCAACACCTTTTCCGCTGTTTTCAGAGTGAGGTCACTGGTTGCTTACGCCATTCATCAATTTTTCCAGGACAATAACTTCGTCTACGTGCATACCCCGATCATCACGGGAAGCGATGCGGAGGGAGCGGGAGAAATGTTCCGGGTCACTACCCTGGATCTGGATAAGCTGCCGAGAGCGGAAGACGGTAGAATCGATTACAGTCAGGATTTCTTCGGCAAGGAGACAAACCTTACCGTCAGCGGTCAGCTTGAGGCGGAAACCTTTGCACTGGCCTTTCGGAATGTCTACACCTTTGGGCCGACTTTCCGCGCGGAAAACTCCAATACGGCCAGACACGCTTCGGAATTCTGGATGATCGAACCCGAGGTTGCCTTTGCCGATATCAATGATAATATGGAACTTGCAGAAAACATGATTAAATACATTATCAACTATATTCTCGGGCATGCGGAAGAAGAGATGAAGTTCTTTAATGAATTTATCGACAAGGGGCTTCTGGACAGGCTCAACAATATTGTCAGCAATGATTTTGCAAGAATCACATATACGGAAGCGGTTGAGCTGTTGAAAAAATCCGGAAAGGAGTTTCTGTTCCCTGTGGAATGGGGCATCGACCTTCAAACGGAGCACGAAAGATATCTTACGGAGGAGATCTTCAAAAGACCGGTTTTCGTTACGGATTATCCAAAGGAGATCAAGGCGTTTTATATGCGTATGAATGAGGATGGAAAAACGGTGGCGGCGATGGATTTACTGGTTCCGGGCGTCGGCGAGATCATAGGCGGAAGTCAGAGGGAAGAGCGTTACGACATACTGGTCTCAAGGATCAAGGAACTCGGCCTCAATGAAGACGATTACTGGTGGTACCTGGATCTGAGAAAGTATGGCGGCGTAAAGCATGCGGGATACGGACTGGGCTTTGAAAGAATTATCATGTACATTACCGGAATGAGCAATATCAGAGACGTGCTGCCGTTCCCGAGAACACCGAAGACAGCCGAATTTTAGAAGGAGCAGTTATGAATTTGTTTGCAGCAACGGTCAGAGACGGGGCTATTAAGGGAGTAAAGACCGCAGCGATGCTGCTGAAAATCGTATTGCCTGTTTATGCTGTGGTAATTTTGATCAAGTATTCCCCGATTATGCCTTTTTTACAGAAGCTCTGCTCTCCCGCAATGAGATTTTTTCATTTGCCGGGAGACGGGATCGTACCGTTGATCACCGGGATGCTTACCGATGAATACACCACAATTGCTGTAATGAGCACCTTTGACTTTACAACTGCGCAGATCACGACCATTGCCATGTTTATTCTGGTGGCACACTCAATTCCTGTCGAATCGGCAATCGCCCAGAAGATCGGAATGTCAGGCATTAAATTTACGGTTTTCCGTATTCTGTCTGCTATTCTTGTAGGAATTCTGGTAGGATGGATAGGAGGGCTGATTGAATGAGCGCGTCTGCAGGAGTGATTTTGAATGAGATATTTTTCGGCTGTATCGGGACTGCGTTCAACATGCTGAAAATATTAGTCCCACTGATGATCATCGTGGAAATTCTTATGGTTTACAATATAATGGAAAAAGTGGCGGATAAGCTTCAGTTTCTGGCGGGTGCTTTGGGTATGCAGAAGCAGTCCATCTTCCCGCTGCTGGTAGGTGTTGTCATGGGGGTTACCTACGGAGCAGGCACACTGATCGAGATCAACCGGAAGACGCCGATTCCAAGTCGCGACTTTGTGCTCATAGGGATTTTTATGTTTCTTTGCCATGCGGTCATCGAGACGGCATTTATCTTTGGCGTGGCAGGTGCGAACATATTTGCCATCACGGTCGGCCGGCTTCTGATTGCGTTTCTCGTCACGGCGACGGCGGCAAGGCTGCCTGCTTTCAGACGGCGGAAGGAGGAGTAATTTTCCAAAGCTTGAAGCCGCTGCGGGGACTGAATTCTCACTGAATTCTGTTTGTTAATTCATTTGCTATTTAGAATAAAAAATGATATACTGATACCACTATGTGAAAAAAATATGGGAGGTCTGAACATGAAAGGCTATACTAGCGACACGATAAAGAATGTTGCACTTGTAGGACACGGCGGAACCGGAAAAACTACATTGCTGGAAGCCGCACTGCTAGCTACAGGAGTAATAAACAGACTAGGTAAGGTAGAGGACGGAAATACGGTATCTGATTACGACAAGATGGAAATTGAAAAGGGTTACTCAATCAGTACATCCATCGTGCCGGTTGAATACAATAAGGTTAAAATTAATTTTATTGATACTCCGGGGTATTTCGATTTTATCGGAGAAGTAAATTCTGCAATGAGAGCCGTTGAAGCGGCTGTCATCCTGGTAGACGCATCCTCGGGAATCCAGGTTGGTACTGAAAAGGCCTGGAAATCCTGCAAGGAATACAACATGCCGACCTTTATACTCATTAATAAGATCGACAAAGAAAATGTAGATGTTGACAAGGTAATCAACGACTTGAAAGCGAAATTCGGAACATCCCTGGTCCAGCTTTCTGAGAAAGATGCCCTTACAGAAGCGGTAGCGGAAAGTGATGAAGAGCTTTTGGAAAAATTCTTCGGCGGTGAAGAATTTACCGAAGAAGAATTTAACCGCGGACTGGCAGCAGGTATCGCTTCCGGCAGCATTATTCCGATTTTGACCGGCTGTGCGATGAACGGCACAGGCATCAAGGAGTTTATGGACACACTGATCAAGTTTGTCCCCAGTGTGAAGAATAGAGAATACAAGGGCATTGATGCAAAGGATGCTGAGATCAGCAGAAAGTGCGACCCGGCTGCACCTGCGTCTGCATTTGTTTTTAAAACCATCGCAGACCCGTTCGTCGGGAAAATCAACCTGATGAAGGTGATTTCCGGCAAACTGCACGGTGGAATGGAACTGTTCAACACCAGGATTGAAAAGCCTGAAAAATTGGGAGCCATCTTCTTCATGAGAGGAAAGACGCAGGCGGAAGCCGATATCGTATCGGCCGGTGATATCGTAGCGGCAGCCAAGCTGCAGTTTACACAGACAGGAGACACCCTCTGCGATAAAGCAAACTTCATTCAGTACCCGCCGGTAGACTTCCCGGAACCATCCCTTTACATGGCTGTTGAGCCAAAGGCAAAGGGAGACGATGAGAAGATCAGTTCCGGACTCCACAAGCTGATGGAAGAAGATCCATCCTTTGTGCTGGAAAGAAATACGGAGACACACCAGACGCTGATTGGCGGTCAGGGAGAAATCCAAATTGGCATCATCACTGCAAAGCTGAAGGACAAGTTTGGCGTTGGCGTAGAACTGGTTGAGCAGAAAATCCCGTACAGAGAAACCATAAAAGGCAGTTCTGACGTCCAAGGAAAGCACAAGAAGCAATCCGGCGGCGCAGGACAATACGGAGATGTACACATCAAATTCTCACCTTCTCAGGAGGTATTTGAGTTTTCAGAAGCACTGTTCGGCGGCTCCGTTCCGAAAAACTACGTTCCCGCAGTTGAAAAGGGCCTACGAGAATCTATGGAAAAAGGACCGCTTGCCGGCTTCCCTGTTGTAAACGTTAAGGCTGTATTCTACGATGGTTCCTACCATGATGTAGACTCCAATGAAATGGCATTCAAAATTGCCGCTTCCCTTGCATTCAAGAAGGGTATCGTGGAAGCCAAACCGATTCTCCTTGAGCCTGTAATGCACGTTGAAGTTCTCGTACCGGATGAGTACATGGGCGATATCATGGGCGACATGAACAAGAGAAGAGGAAAGATCCTCGGTATGGAACCGCAGTCAGGCGGCGGACAGAAGGTACTTGCGGAAGCACCTCAGGCAGAAATGTTCAAGTATGCCATCACCCTTCGTTCCATGACCCAGGCACGAGGAAGCTTTACGATGAGATTTGAGCGGTATGAAGAAGTTCCTATGCATCTTGTGGATAAGATTATCGCAGAACATAAAAAAGAAACCGAGGATTAAAGCCCCGGTCAGGATATCAGGAATCAATCAGGGCAGCTTCGCTTCGGTGAAGCTGCCTTTTCATTAAGCGAGACGCAAAGATATCGCAACTGTCTTACAAAAAATTACATTGAACATTCGTTCTTTTTATGCTAATATTAAATATCTAAAGATCAGGATAGGAGCGTGGGCCTGGTATGAGCAAGAAAGCAAAGACGGTTTTCGTCTGTCAGGAATGCGGCTATGAAAGTCCAAAGTGGCTGGGGCAGTGTATTTGCGGACAATGGAATACCATGATCGAGGAAAGGGTCGTCGAAAGCAGGGAAAATGACAAGCGGAACAGGAGCGTTTCCGGCGAACGGATTAAAGCAAGCCGGCTTTCGGAGATCAAGTCGGGAAACGAGACAAGGATAAATACAGGCATAGGAGAGCTGAACAGAGTGTTGGGCGGTGGCTTGGTGAAAGGTTCTCTCACCTTGATTTCAGGAGAACCGGGGATCGGGAAATCCACGATTATTATACAAGCCGCTGCAAAAATTGCTGAGGATCACGGCAAGGTCCTGTACGTGACCGGAGAAGAATCCGCAGAACAGATCAAAATGCGGGCCGACAGGGTATGCAGGGGAGAACTGAACAATTTATTTCTTCTGGCTGAAACGAATATGGAAAATATTGTTTGTGTGCAGGAGGAGCTTGATCCGGCATTTTTGATTATCGACTCCATCCAGACCATGTACTCGGATGAATTGGAATCCGCGCCCGGGAGCGTATCCCAGGTAAGGGCCTGCGGAAACGAGCTTATGAAAATAGGGAAGGGGAAAAACATACCGGTTTTTATTGTGGCCCATGTAACGAAAAACGGCGACCTGGCCGGCCCTAAAATAATTGAGCATCTGGTGGACTGCGTACTGAATTTTACAGGAGAAAGAGATCAGGAACTCAGGATATTAAGGGCGTACAAAAACCGATTCGGCACCACCAGTGAAATCGGAGCCTTTGAAATGACGGAGGAAGGATTGACAGAGATTCAGAATCTGTCCAAGACCTTTCTGGAGGGATTGGAGGACGGCGCGGAAGGCGCCATGGCCACTGCAATCTACGAGGGTACCCGTCCACTGCTTTTAGAGGTTCAGGCTCTGACCTCACCAACAAATATCGGCTTCGCCAGGAGAACAGCCATCGGTGTTGAGCTCCCCAGATTAAACATGATTCTCGCTGTTATGGAGAGAAAAGCAGGACTGTCTCTGATCAACCAGGATGTTTATGTAAATGTTGTCGGCGGACTGAAGCCGGAAGGGACTTCCATTGATTTGGCAGTAGCACTGGCCATCTACTCAACCTGCAAAGGCATCAAGGGTTCCAGCAAGGTTCTGGCCATCGGGGAGATCGGACTCACCGGGGACTTGCGCTCCATACAGAACGCGGACAAGATTGTACGGGAAGCTGCCCGCCTGGGGTTTACAAAGGCGGTTATGCCGCAGAAAAATGCCGCCAGATTGACAGAAGTGCCCGGCGGCATAAAGGTGGTCGGCGTGAACAGTCTGCGTGAAGCAATACAGGCTGTCCAGCATCCTTAAGAATGTAACACGGCTATGGCTGGTATTTTCTTTGAGCAAAGAATTTTACCAATACCTTCTGCGTCTGCGGAAAAGCTCATTGAGCAGTATGATGTCGATCAAGTCGCGGAAAAAACCGCCTCTGTGCCACTGCTGCGCCTCTACGAAACTGCCGGGCATATTATATGCGGCAGCTGCTTCGACAGACATCCCCTGATACTGGCCTTCCTCTGCTAAATCGGGATGTATTCTGCAGACATCCATATAAATACGGTCCGATATCTGTCTGACCATATCATGGTCAGGCATTCCGCAGTTGCATGCATCCAGCTCGTCACACGCCATCATGGCAAATGGCTGGACCTTGTAATAGATTTCGGGATAGATGCACTGATAGGACATTTTTTCTTCTTGCATATACACGATAATCGATCCTCCGTTTCTTACATATGGGAGATATCCGGGATATCAACACTTCTATCATATTATGTAGGTCAAGGTCAAAACGTTATCGCTTTTCATAAAAACTTGAGGAATATTCAATGATGAACCAGCAATTTATCCGTTCAGTAAAACTGCATCAGGAAAAAGACGGCCTGGAATCCTATGTAGCCGCGCTGGGAATATTAAAGGATCTGGAATGCCTAGAAATGAAGAAGCCGGTCACCTTTTTTATCGGGGAGAACGGTACGGGAAAATCCACGTTGCTGGAAGCCATAGCCGTCGAATATGGTTTTAATCCGGAGGGTGGAACGAGAAACTTTAATTTTACTTCCCGGGCAACTCACTCCAACCTGAATCGGTATATTACAGTTGTAAAAGGAATCAGAAGACCGAAAGACGGCTTCTTTCTAAGAGCGGAAAGCTTTTACAATGTGGCAACAGAGGTGGACAGGCTGGAGCAGGAGGGTGCCGTTTCCCTCGTTGATTCCTACGGCGGAAGATCCCTGCATGAGCAGTCCCATGGCGAAAGCTTCATGTCGCTGATTCTAAACCGCTTTTGGGGGGACGGGGTTTATATTCTGGATGAACCGGAGGCCGCACTGTCTCCCTCCCGCCAGATGGCCCTGCTTTGCCGTATTCATGAATTGGTGAAACAAGGATCCCAGTTCATCATAGCGACCCATTCCCCGATCCTCATGTCATATCCGGATGCAGATATCTATCTGGCGGATCACGACCGGAAAATCACCTTGACAGAGTATAAAGAAACGGAACATTATAAGTTGACAAGAGATTTTATCAATCATCCCGAACAGATGCTGACGTATTTATTTAAGGAATAGGATATAAAAGCTGCAAATGAAAAAAGAGGAAACGATATGGAAATGAGGCATGCGAAAAAAGAAGACCTGAAAGAGTTGAAGGAGATCTGGAAGCTGGCCTTCGGCGATGAAGACCGTTTTATTAATTTGTATTTCCAAAGCAGAGACTGGAGCAGCGAGACGGCAGTTTTGCTGGTCGACGGCAGGATCGTCTCGATGCAGACAGTAATACCCGTTCACCTGATTGGAGAGGACGGCGGAAAATCCAGTGCGGCAATGCTTTATGCTGTTGCGACCCATCCGGATTTTCAGAAACGGGGCTTTGCGGATCAGCTGATCGGATTTTCAAACCAAACCCTTCTGTCGGAAGGCATATCCATAACAGTACTCGTTCCTGCAACGGAGGAGCTTTTTCGATTTTATGGAAAACGCGGCTATCATAAGGGTTTTTATATCAGAGAGGCTGTTTTAAGCAGGGCGGATATCGAAGCGCTGGCAGGACGAGACTCATCATGCTGCCGGATCTCATCCATCGAGGCTGCGGAATATAATCTTTTGCGGAAAAGGCTGCTAAGAGGACAGCCCTATCTCGACTACCGGGAGGAAGAGCTTTCCTTTCAAAAAAAACTTGCGCGGATGTCCGGTGCAGATCTCTATGTGCTGGAGCTTGGCGGAACGGAGGGCTGCGCCTATGCGGAGAGAATTTCACAGGAGGAAGTGATTGTGAAAGAGCTCCTGCTTCCGGAACACAGTTTGAGTGCTGCGGTATGCCGGATTTCAGCGCTGCTGCCAGCAGAAAAGTATACCGTCAGAACGCCTCCTCATTGCGGAGAGGCACTTGGCGGCATGGTTCGACCCTTCGGGATGCTCCGGATGAACAGTCGGAATGACTGCCCGTCCGGTCTTCAATCTTATTTGGGAATTGCGTATGATTAATTATGGCACAGTAAGCAGGAAGTAAAAATAATTATTATCCAAAATCAGGGAATTTTCAACCGGAAGCATTGCAGCTTTATTCTAATAAATGGTTGCTATGAATGCGACAACAATGCATAAAATAAGAAGGTGAATTTGATCGAAAATTCATACGGAAGAAAAAGCAATGCGGTAAGGAAAGGAGAAGGAGATGTTTTGGGTCAGCAGGAAAAAAAGCAATAAAAAAGAGGACGGCAAGTTTCATTCAAAACATGTGAAGCATGATCCGCAGGCAGAAAGCGCCAGAGCAGTATTTGGCCTGAAAAAAAACGGCGTATGGAGTCCATGGAAAGATGACAGATAAAAAGAAGATATTTGAAGAAATGCTGGCGCATCTTCTGACAGATGATGCGCCGTCTGTTTACGTCAATCAGATCAGCAAAAAGGATATTTTCAAAGAATATCCCTTTTCCATGCTGAACCGGCTGAAGGGAATCCCCCAGTCACCGAAGCACCATCCGGAAGGAAATGTCTGGAACCATACGATGCTGGTGGTCGATGTAGCGGGACAAAAAAAGCAAAACAGCAGAGACCCTCTTGCATTTATGCTGGCTGCGCTGCTGCATGACGTCGGAAAAGCAGAGACGACGAGAAACAGGAATGGTCGAATCACGGCATACAATCATGAGAAAGCGGGTGCGCTTCAAGCGGAGGATTTCTTAAAAGAATTTCTCGAAGATGAGGCGCTGATTCAACGTGTTGCCTTATTGGTCCGCTGGCATATGCAGATCCTTTTTGTCATCAAATCGATGCAGTTTGCGGATATCAGAAGCATGCAAAAGGAAATTGAGATTGAGGAAATTGCTTTGCTGGGGTATTGCGACCGAATGGGCAGGCTGAATTCAGACCGGGAAACTGAAGATGAAAATCTTGAATTATTTCTGCAAAAGTGCCATGACTTTATGACGCAAAATAATTAGATTTTAATAAAAATCAAGGCTGCGAAAGTAATTTTATTGACAACTATTGTCGAAGCATGCAAATATGATGTATAATTCGGATATAGGAATAAAATTTTT
>JAQUYZ010000048.1 GCA_028691625.1 Eubacteriales bacterium | reverse complement strand
GAGAGGAATCAAAATGCGGTTTACCTCAGGGACGGGAGCAGAGGTCCTCATGGGAAATACCGAGAAAAAATCCATGCTGTATGTTGAGGCCAGATGCCTGTTTTTAACCAAGAGCTGCGGTGTGCAGGGCACCCAGAATGGGTCCGTCAGCTGTATCGGCATTCCCGGTGCGGTACCCGGAGGGTTCCGCGTCATTGCGGCGGAGAATCTCATGGCATCCATGCTGAATCTGGAGGTTGCATCAGGAAATGACCAGACCTTTACCCATTCCGATATGAGAAGAATGTCAAAGGTGTTTATGCAGCTTCTGCCGGGGACTGACTTTATCAGCTCGGGATACAGTGCGATGCCGAATTATGATGATATGTTCGCAGGCTCCAACACGGACTGCGACGACTATGATGACTGGTATATTCTACAGCGTGATATGCGCGTTGACGGCGGAATTCTTCCCATCCGGGAGGAGGACGCCATCCGCATCAGAAACAAGGGAACAAAAGCGCTTCAGGCTGTATTTCAATATTTCGATCTGCCTGAGATCACGGATGCGGAGGTGGAGGCGGCAACCTACGCGTATTCCAGCTACGATATGCCGAAGCGAAACATGGTGGAGGATATGAAGGCGGCAGAACGGTTTCTGGCCGGCAGTACCGGCTTCGATGTAGCCAGAGCATTATGGGAGAAGGGCTTTCACGACGTGTCGGAGAACGTTTTGGATATGCTGAAACAGAGGATTATCGGAGATTACCTGCATACGGCAGCGATTTTCGATGAGAATTTCAATTTGGAAAGCGCATTAAATGATCCGAACCTTTATGAAGGACCGGGAACGGGCTACCAGATTTCTGAAGAGCGATGGAGTAAAATGAAACAGAAGGAAAACATATTAGGGCCCGGTACTCTGTTAACTTCTTAGGGTTACAGGGTACGAAGGACTTCCAGAGGTGAATAGAATGAGCAATACAGAAAAAAGACTGGTTTTGGAAATCAGGGAAGCAGGGCCGGCCATGGCAAGCGGCGAGCCGGATGAAATTATCATAGCCGTTTCTCCGTCCTTCGGCGTTCAGCAGAGGGAAACCATCGTCGGCCTGTCTCATGCCGTCGTCGTGCGGGAATTGGCAGCCGGGATCGAGGAGGAAGGCTTTAAGCCTCGTTTTGTGAAATATTACAACAGTTCCGATCTCTGTTCTTTTGCCAATGAGGCGGCGAAGCTCTCCGGATCGGGGATCAGCATCGGGATTCAGTCCAAGGGCACCATCATGATCCACCAGAGAGATCTGGAGCAGCTGGACAATCTGGAGATCTTCCCCCAGGCTCCATTATACGATGCGGAAATTTACCGCAGGATCGGGAAAAACGCAGCCCGCTATGGAAAGGGCAACACACCGGAGCCGGTGCCTACACTGAACGATCAGATGGCCCTTGCTAAATATCAGATCAAGGCTGCCTTGCTGCATATCAAAGAAACCGAGCTGGTTGTCAGCAGGAAACCGCCTGTTGACTTAGAGCTTCATATCAAGGAGGTAACGGAATAATGGATCGACTGAATGTTAAGAAGGATTATCCTCTGGCGGATAAACGGCGGTCGCTGATTCTTACTCCCACGGGCAAGAAGTTGGACGAGATCAATATGGAACAGGTTTTAGAGGGTAATGTCAAGATCGACGACTGCAGGATCAGCGACCGGACACTGGAATATCAGGCGCAGATCGCGGAATCGGCGGGAAACCGTCAAATGGCTGCAAATCTGAGAAGAGCGGCGGAGCTCACTGCTTTTTCCGATGAGCGGGTGTTGGAGATCTACGGTGCACTGCGGCCGTTTCGTTCCACAAAAGAGGAACTTCTGAAGATTGCTGAGGAACTGGAAGCAAAAGGCGCCGTATTGAATGCGGCCTTTGTAAGGCAGGCAAGCGAAGTGTATCAAAAGAGAAAGAAACTGAAGGGCGACAAATAAATTGAAACGATCAAAACGATTTGAAAAACTCGATAGAAGACCGATCAATCAGGACAGCTATATTGCGGAATGGCCGGAGGCCGGCCTGACTGCCATGGGCTCTCCCTATGATCCGCTGCCCGGAATCCGTATTGAGGACGGCCGGATCGTTGAGATGGACGGCAAAGTCTATGAGGAATTTGATTCTCTGGAGCTTTTTATTGCAGAACACGGGATCAATGCGGAGGCGGCGGAGTATGCCATGTCCTTAAAGCCTGAGGAAATCGCCAAATCGATTATTGATATCAATGTGAAGCGGGAAGATGTGATCCGGATCACCACGGCAATTACACCTGCCAAGATGCTCCAGGTCGTCAGATGTCTGAATGCGGTGGAAATGATGATGGGCCAGATGAAGATGCGGGTTCGCAAAACGCCCGCCAATCAGGCCATTGTGACCAATATCAAAGACAATCCGGCACTCCTTGCGGCGGACGCGGCGGAAGCGGCGCTGCGGGGCTTCTCCGAGATCGAGACCACTTGCGCCGTCTCCCGGTATGCGCCTTTGAACGCACTCTCCATTTTAGTCGGCGGGCAGACTTGCAGGGGCGGCGTTCTGACCCAATGCTCCATGGAGGAGTCTCTGGAGGTGAGGATGGGAATGCTTGGACTGACCAGCTATGCCGAAACTGTATCACTCTATGGAACGGAGCAGGCAATGGATGACGGCGGCGACACGATCTGGTCCAAGGCGTTTCTGGCGTCCGTGTACGCATCCAGAGGAATGAAGATGCGGTTTACCTCGGGCACGGGAGCAGAGGTCCTGCTGGGACACAGCAATAAAAAATCCATGCTGTATCTGGAAATCCTTTGCGTCTACCTGGCCCGCGCCTGCGGCGCCCAAGGCGTACAGAACGGCTCCATCAGCTGTATCGGCATTACCACGGCCGTACCCGAGGGGTTTCTCGCCATTGCCGCGGAGAATTTAGTGGTCTCCCTGCTGGACATGGAGGTGGCCTCGGGGAATGACCAGACCTTTTCCCATTCAGATATGAGAAGAACGGCAAAGCTCTTGATGCAGATGATGCCCGGCACCGATTTCATCACATCGGGCTACAGCGCTACGCCCAACTTTGATGACCTGTTTGCAGGTTCCAATACGGATTGTGACGATTACGATGATTACTATATGATACAGAGAGATATGCAGATCGACGGAGGGATCGAACCGATCCTCGAGCAGGATGCCATCGCCGTCAGAAATAAAGCGGCAAAGGCTTGTCAGGCCGTGTTCAGGGGACTGGGACTTCCGCCTATTACCAATAAAGAAGTGGAAGCGGCAACCTATGCTTATTCCAACGAGGAGATGCCACCGCGAAATATGGCCAATGATCTTGTCGCTGCCCAGGAATTTTTCAATAAGGGTGTGAACGCCATTGATATTGTAAAAGCATTATATCAGGGTGGTTTTACCAGGGTCGGGGACAATGTTCTGGAAATGCTCAAGGAGCGGGTCTGCGGAGATTATCTGCAGGTTGCCGCCATTTTTGACAAGAACTTTAAAACCAAAAGCGGCTTGAACGATGCCAATGACTATCAGGGTCCGGGCACAGGCTACCGCCTGCAGGGCGAGCGCTGGGAAAAACTGAAAAAAAAGACTACCGCCCTGGTGCCCGCAACAATATTGGAAAAGCAGGGCATTCCGGATAAAAAGAAGGGCTTTCACAATCTGGCCGAGGAAAGAAATGCGGAGGCCGGCGAAGCCGATATCGTCGTAGGGATTTCCCCTGCCTTTGCAAATCGGGCAACAGCGGAAGAGATCTACAACAATCACTCCCGTATTCTGGAAAAGATCCTGGAGGGCGTGGAAGAAGCCGGAATGAGTGCGGCGGTTGTAAAGATTTATCACACTGACGATCTGGCTGAAATTGCCAAGCTCAGCGCAGGCTTCAGCAAAACCGGAATCGGAATCGGCATTCAGTCCAGGGGCATGGTTCGTATCAATCATGCGGACCATACGGCGGAGGACAGCCTTGAGGTTTCTTTCAACATGCCATTTTCCAGATTTTCCCTGTTTAAAGAAATCGGAATCAACGCGGTGGAATACGCCCGCGGATCAAAGCCTCTGCGGGTTTCCGACAAAGTCAAACCCGGCGGATTAACCAGCTATCAGATCACCATGATCAAGCTGAGTTCCGATGAAACCGCATTTATTAACAGGAGGAAAAAGCCCGCTCGCATGTCACTCAAAAAATAAAAAGTACTTGCTTAAAACAGCAACTTGTGCTACTATTTAATAGCTATCGTTAAGAATTGAATATTTTAGATAGATAATATTCGGAAAGAGGTGAACAGCATGAAGGAAGGAATCCACCCGGACTATAAGGAATGTACAGTTACATGTGCATGTGGAAACACATTTGTTACAAAATCGACTAAGGATGAACTTCGATTGGATGTATGCTCTGCTTGTCATCCGTTCTTTACGGGACAGCAAAAATTTATCAATCGCGGCGGTCGTGTCGAAAAGTTCAAGAAAAAGTTCAATATCGATTAATAGCAAAATTAACTGGAAATTCTAATTTCCAGTTTTTTTTAGGCTAAAATTGTGCTATACTATTTGGGATTAAAATGAAAAGCCGATGGAATGACCGGGGAGCCGATTTTTCAGCGGGGCGAAAAGAATCGAGAGATTAGGAGTAGAAACAATGTATGATAAATTAGATTTTATCCAGGAAAAATACGAGGAGCTTTCCCGCAAGGTTTCTGACCCGGAGGTTATCAACGACCAGGCCGTATGGCAGAAATCCATGAAGGATATGTCCGATATGGAACCCATCGTAAGCAAATACAGGGAATTTAAAAAAGCCACGGATGAATTGAAAAACACAAAGGAAATGCTGAACGACAGCAGCCTGGATGAAGATATGAGAGAGCTGGCGAAAATGGAGCTGGCTGAGCTGGAGGAAAGGGAGGAAGCCCTGAGCAATGAACTCAGGATTTTATTGTTGCCCAAAGACCCCAACGACGACAAGAACGTTATTCTGGAGGTCAGAGCAGGTACCGGCGGTGAGGAAGCGGGTCTTTTCGGCAGCGACCTTTTGAGAATGTATATGAGATACGCAGAGCGCAGAGGCTGGAAAACTGAGATGATGGATATCAACGATACGGGGATCGGAGGCATCAAGGAAGCGGTGATTCTGATCAAAGGAAAAGGTGCGTACTCCAGATTGAAATACGAGAGCGGCGTCCATCGGGTCCAAAGAGTTCCGGAAACCGAATCCAGTGGAAGAATTCACACCTCGGCAGCCACCGTCGCTGTCCTCCCGGAAATTGACGACGTGGAAGTGGATCTCAACCCAAATGATGTCCGGGTGGACGTCTACCGCTCTTCCGGTAACGGAGGACAGAGTGTCAATACCACAGACTCTGCAGTCAGACTGACCCACGCACCAACAGGAATTGTAGTGACTTGTCAGGATGAAAAGTCACAGATAAAAAATAAAGAAAAAGCATTTAAGGTTTTAAGAGCCAAATTATATGATGCAAAGCTTCAGGAGCAGAATAAGGAAATCTCCGAGCAGAGAAAAAGTCAGGTAGGATCGGGAGATCGGAGCGAACGAATCAGAACCTACAACTTCCCCCAGGGCCGCGTATCGGATCACAGAATCGGGTTAACACTATATAAACTCGATTACTTCCTGGACGGCGATCTGGATGAGATTATCGACGGATTGATTACGTCGGATCAGGCGGATAAAATGAAGAATTTTTAATACGTACGGAAGCGGCTGGCTGACATATTTTCTCGAAAACACGGTCGCTTACAGTTAAACCAAGGCTCCAACGGTTTTCTATGAAAATATGCCGCCGCGCCGCTATGCATATTAAAAATTTGCAAGTAGAGTCGGACAGTTTCCCGTGGGAACACCCACGGCGCGGCACCTATGAAAGAAAAATTCACGTGAAGATAACCGCCTCCAATGAAAAAACTATACAATGGTAATAACGCAAAAACGAAGGTAACAAAATGAAAACAAAAATCCTTGATGTAAGGGACTTAAATAAACACAATTTGGAACAGAGCATCGTCTATGACGAGGCGGAAGCCGAAGCAAAGGTCAATGCGGCTCTGCGCAAAATAGATGAAGCGGCCGAGATACTCGCAGGCGGAGGACTTGTGGCCTTCCCGACGGAGACGGTTTACGGACTGGGCGCCAATGCGATGGATCGAACGGCTGTGGTGAAAATTTTTGAGGCAAAGGGACGCCCCGGTGACAATCCGTTGATCGTCCATATTGCAAGGGCAAGCAACATCGGGGAGCTGACTCCTGTATTAACACCGGTCATTATTCGCCTGATCGATAATTTCTGGCCGGGACCGCTGACCATCGTGCTGAAGAAAAAGCCGGACGTACCGGACGTCACAACCGGCGGCCTTGATACGGTTGCAATCCGGATGCCCGATGACCCCGTTGCACTGGAACTCATCAATAAAGCCGGCTGTCCGATTGCGGCACCCAGCGCCAATATTTCCGGAAGGCCAAGCCCGACCAGAGGCGAGCATGTCGTAACGGATCTGGAAGGAAAGGTGGACGCAATCCTGATTGGAAGCGACTGCAGGATCGGAATTGAATCTACAGTTCTGGATATGACCGGAGATGTTCCGACAATCCTGCGCCCCGGCATTATAACGGCTGAAAATATTGAGGCAGTAATCGGCGGAAAGGTTGCAATGGACCCAGCCCTGAATCAGCGCAAGGACCCTTCCGGCGAAGAGGGTGAAAATTTTACGCCGAAAGCGCCGGGAATGAAATACACCCATTATGCTCCCAAGGCGGAAATGACCATCATCGAAGGTCAGATAGACAGGGTGAAAAAGGAAATTGAACGGCTCAAAGGACTCAACGAGCGGCTGGGTCTCAAGGTCGGTGTAATCTTGTTTGAAGAGAAGGAGTTTATCGAAGCAGCCCATGATTTCTTCGCAAGATTAAGGGATTTGGATAGTGAAGGGGTGGATCTGATTCTGGCGGGCGCTTTGAGTGAGCAGGATGGAGTCGGCTTTGCGGTCATGAATCGCATGCTGAAATCCGCCGGATACAAGATCGCGAAGGTATAACTTGAAACATAAAAAACACAGGAGGTGCGTATGAAAATTGCATTGGCTGCAGATCATGGCGGCTATGAATTAAAGGAAGTTGTGAAGACACATCTGCAGCAGAACGGGATTGAACTCTTGGATCTGGGCTGCTTTGCCGGCGATTCTGTGGATTATCCAAATTACGGAAAAGCCTGCGGGGAAGCGGTTATGAACGGGGAAGCAGACAGCGGTATTGTGATCTGCGGCACAGGTATCGGGATCTCCATCGCAGCAAACAAGGTGAAAGGGATCCGGTGCGCGTTGTGTACAAGTCTGTTCATGGCGGAGATGGCCCGAAAGCATAATAATGCCAATGTGCTTGCCCTGGGAGGCAGGATTCTTGAGCCGGACCTTGCGCTTGGCATCGTGGATGTGTATCTGACCACTGAGTTTGAAGGCGGACGGCATCAGCGCAGAGTTGATCTGATCGACAGCATTTAAGAAGAATTCCAATTATTTTTAATAAATTATTGAAGAGCTTGATTCCATTCAAGCAGTATGGAGGTAAGATTATGGGGAAAGTTTACGTATTTGATCATCCGCTTATTCAGCACAAGACTGCAATGATTCGAGACAAAAATACCAGCGTAAAGGATTTCAGGGAACTTGTCAGAGAAATCTCAATGCTCATGGCCTACGAGGTTACTCGCAACCTGCCTCTGCAGGACGTGGAGGTTGAAACCCCGTTATGTAAAGCAACAATGAAAATGCTGAAGGGCGAGGATATCGCCATTGTTCCGATCCTGCGGGCAGGCCTCGGAATGGTTGACGGAATGCTGGAATTGATTCCGAATGCCAAGGTGGGACACATTGGACTTTATCGCGATCCGGACACCCATATGCCGGTGGAATATTACTGTAAATTACCTTCCGATATCGAACACAGACAGGTTATCGTTGTAGACCCGATGCTTGCAACCGGCGGTTCTGCCGCAGCTGCAATTGACTTTATTAAGGAGAAGGGTGCCACAAAAGTTGCTTTCATGTGCCTGATTGCTGCCCCGGACGGGATTGAAGTGCTGCAAAAGCAGCATCCCGATGTTGATATTTATATTGCGGCAAAAGACAGCCATCTCAATGACCATGCGTACATCGTACCGGGTCTGGGAGATGCGGGAGACCGATTGTACGGTACAAAGTAGTGACGGGATAAATTTTACTGATATATTAACAGAAGAAGGATAGAGAATTATGGAAACAGCACAAGACAGAAACGTATTCGACGTTTTACAGGAAAGAGGTTTGATCAGGCAGACGACCCATGAAGAGGAAATCCGGGAGCTGCTGGGGAAGGAAAAGATCATCTTTTACATCGGCTTTGACCCCACCGCTGACAGCCTTCATGTTGGTCATTTCATGCAGATCATCATTATGATGCATATGCAGAAGTACGGACATGTTCCGATTGTCCTGATCGGAGGGGGAACGACGATGGTCGGAGACCCTTCCGGCAGAACGGATATGCGCCAGATGATGACGAAAGAGGTCATCCGTGCCAATGGAGATAAATTTAAAGAGACCTTCAGTAAATTTATCGATTTTTCCGATGGAAAGGCGATCATCGACAACAATGCAGATTGGCTTCTGGAGCTCAACTACGTTGACTTTATCAGAACCATCGGAAGACATTTCTCGGTGAACAGAATGCTGACGGCGGAATGCTTCAAGCAGCGTCTGGAAATCGGTCTCTCCTTTTTGGAATTCAACTATATGCTGATGCAGTCCTATGATTTCCTTGAGCTCCATCGCGGGTATAACTGCAAGATGCAGTTTGGCGGAGACGATCAGTGGTCCAATATCATTCAGGGTGTGGATCTGGTCCGGCGCGAAATGGGAGATCAGGTCTACGGAATGACC
>JAQUYZ010000047.1 GCA_028691625.1 Eubacteriales bacterium | reverse complement strand
TTAAGTTTTGTCTTCAGATTTTTTTCGAATTTTTATTGTAGATTAATATGAGTTTTTTTATATTATTCAGTCTTAAAAAAACTGAACAAAGTTAAGTCTTAAAAATAACGAAAGACTATCTCAAAGTCTCGTGCAATGCTCTGGTATTGTAAGATATGCAGTGAGATCGGAAAATAGGACAAATAAAAACGCACAAAAAAACAGCTAGCAATCACTACTAGCTGTGTATTTTGTAGTTTTCTTTATTCTACTGTAACTGACTTGGCCAGATTCTTTGGCTTGTCGATGTCGCAGCCTCTCAGCTTCGCGATGTTGTAAGCCAGCAGCTGGAGCGGCACGACAGACAGCAGCGGAGTGATTTCATCCATGCAGTCCGGAATGTAGATGACCTTCGCTGCCTGCTTCTCGATCTCCTTGTTGCCTTGCTTCGCAAGACCGATGACGTTGGCGCCTCTCGCCTTGACCTCCTGAATGTTGGAGAGCATCTTTTCAAAGAGACGGTTCTGAGTTGCCAGAGCGATGACAAGAGTCCCCTGCTCGATCAGGGCTATGGTTCCGTGCTTCAGTTCCCCGGCCGCGATGGCAAAGGAATTGATGTAGGAGATTTCCTTCAGCTTCAGGGAGCCTTCAAAGGATACGCCGGAATCCAAACCTCTTCCGATGAAGAAGACCTGTTCCTTTTTATAGATCTCCTTGGCGATTTCTGAAATATCCGCTTCCTGATCCAGCAGCCCTTTGAGCTTGTCAGGAATCTGCTTCAGTTCCTCAATATAGCGGCGATATACTTCCATATCGAGAATGCCCTTTGTATAGCCCATATATAAGGCAATGAGATACATACACATGAGCTGGGTGGTATACGCCTTGGTTGAAGCAACGGCGATTTCCGGTCCCGCCCAGGTATAGAATACATCATCAGACTCTCTCGCCACAGAGCTTCCCACCACATTGACCACGGACAGAATGCGGGCGCCCTTGTTCTTTGCTTCTCTCAGGGCCGCCAGCGTATCAAGGGTTTCTCCCGACTGGCTGATGGCGATGAACAGAGTCTTGTCATCCACGAACGGATCTCTGTAACGGAATTCCGAGGCCACATCGATCTCCACCGGGATTTTCGCCAGCTTCTCAATGATATATTTTCCGACCAGTCCGGCATGATACGCCGTACCGCAGGCGACAATATAAATTTTATTGAATTTTTCGAGGTCCTCTTTTGTCAGAGAAATACCGTCCAGCTTGATGATGCCGTTCTCGTCCAGTCTTCTGTTCAGCGTTTCATACAGCCCTTTTGGCTGCTCGTGGATTTCCTTGATCATGAAGTGATCAAAGCCTTCCTTTTCGGCGGCATCCGCATCCCAGGTTACGTGGAATACTTCCCGCTTCACTTCTTTCCTGTCTGCATTGTAAATCTTCACGTCATTCTTGGTCAGGACGACGGTTTCGTTGTTTTCGATCAGATAAATACTTCGGACATGCTTCAGCAGTGCGGGAATATCCGAAGCGATAAAATTACACCCAGCTCCAAGTCCGACCACCAGCGGACTGTCCTTTCTGACCGCAACCAGTTTATCGGGCTCCTTGCTGCAGACGACAGCGATCCCATAGGCCCCTCTCATCTTGTCGACCGCTTTAAATACGGCATCCACCAGATCTCCGTCAAAGTAGAGACCGATGAGGTGAGCGATGACTTCCGTGTCGGTTTCCGAGGTGAACACGATCCCGTGCTCCTTGATCAGCCATTCTCTCAGTTCCACATAGTTTTCAATAATGCCGTTATGGACAATGGCAACGGTATGGTCCATATTGCTGTGGGGATGGGCGTTTACATCTGACGGTGCACCATGGGTTGCCCACCTTGTATGACCGATACCCACGCCGCTGTCAAAACACTCGCCCGCTATGGCCGCCTCCAGATTCGCGATCCTTCCCTTGTATTTTCTGACCTCGATCTTGCCGTCCTTATAGATGGCGATTCCCGAGGAATCATAGCCTCTGTATTCCAGCTTTTTCAACCCGTCGATAATAATGTCACAAGCATTTCCGTCGCCGATGTATCCAACGATTCCACACATATGCGTTCCCCCTATCCAAATCTTTTTGTCAACAAAGATGCCAGATTTTCTGCCAGCTTTGTGATCTGCCCAATATCCTTACCCTCTATCATCACTCTGACCAGCGGCTCCGTTCCCGAAGGGCGGATGAGCACCCGGCCTTCCCCTGCCATGATCTCTTCCAGCCGCTTGATTTCACTGCTGATCTCCGGATCGGTCATATATTTTTTCTTATTTTCGTTCTTAATTTTCGCATTCTTCAGCACCTGCGGATAGATGGTCACCTCATCAGCCAGAACCGACGGCTTCTCGCCTGACGCTTTGATGGCCTTGATCAGCTGCAGCGCAGACAGGATCCCGTCTCCCGTGGTGGTATGGTTCAAAAATATGATATGCCCGGACTGCTCACCCCCGATGGTGCAGCCTGTTTTCAGCATGCTTTCCAGAACATAGCGGTCCCCGACTTGTGTCGTTTCCACCTTGCAGTGGATACTATCGATGGCACGGTGAAAGCCGATGTTGCTCATGACGGTCGCCGTCACGAGGTCCCCGGGGAGTTGATCCCTTTCCTTCAGCATCCTGGCACAGATATAGATCATTTTATCGCCGTCGATCAGCCGACCCAGCTCGTCAACGGCAATCAGTCTGTCTGCATCACCGTCAAAAGCCAGCCCCAGATCGGCATTTGTTGACAAGACCGTCCTCTGCAACTCATCCGGATGAGTGGATCCGCATTTTTCATTGATGTTCAGCCCATTCGGCTCATTGTAAATGGCAGTCACCTCAGCACCGAGCTCCCGAAACACCTTCTCGGCAACCCGGTAGGATGCTCCGTTGGCACAGTCGATCACGAGTCTGAACCCGTTGAGATTGGTATCGATGGTGCTTTTCAGAAAATCGGCATACAGGGTAAGGGCATCTTCTTCCGCCTCCAGGCAGCGTCCCAGCCTATCCCCAGTGATATGGCTGTTCACGTCAATATTTCTAAGTATAATATCTTCAATTTCATCCTCGATATCATCATCCAGTTTGAAGCCTTCTCCGTTGAAAAATTTGATCCCGTTGTATTCGAAGGGATTGTGAGATGCAGAAATAACCACGCCTGCATCGGCTTTATAATATTTAACCAGATATGCTGCCGCAGGGGTCGGAAGAACACCTGCCTTGATCACATTTCCTCCCATTGCAAGAATTCCCGCACTGATGGCGTCCTCAAGCATGTCTCCCGAGATCCTTGTATCCTTTGCGATCAAAACGACCGGTCTTTGCTGATCCTTGCTGAGGACATATGCACCGGCCTTTCCCAGATTAAACGCAAGTTCCGGTGTCAGTTCCGAATTTGCAACGCCCCTTACTCCGTCTGTTCCAAAAAGTCTGCCCATTAATTACTCCTTACTCCGTCTCGTTTAGTGTAATGTGAACCTCTTCCGGATCCACTGCGATATGTCCAAGCTGCTTATCATAACGAACCTGCACCATCGCGGTTGCGGAAATCAGCGATTCTGCATCCAACGCAAGATACGGCACCAAGTCCTCTTTTTTCAGTCCTGCAATTACGACCTCGCTGCCGGATGCGGTCACGGTGATCTGCGGGGTTGTGATTGTAATATTGGATACTCCGTCGATTCCCTCCAGCAGGATTTCATCGGCAGTATAGGTGAACTGCTTTGTCGCTACCGGTTTAATGGAAATCTCCACGGTAAGGCTTTCATATCCGGAGGCAAATTCAACGCCTTCTGGAAGCACAATCTCAAGCGGCAGCTTGGAAGTGCTGGAAACCGCGCTGATATCAATCGATGTGGCCGTCAGACCCGTGATCTCGGCTAAGGCCGTCAGGGATCCTTTTATTTTTACACTATCCGGTATCTCCAGACTTGTCACATCATAGATCGGTGCCACCTGTCCGGTAATTTCAACCGTCAGAGGAACCTCCTTCACCTGAGACAGTCTTGCTGTCACATCAACAAAGGAAGATGACAGTCTGACATTTTGTACCACATCACCCTCGCGGTTCACCGCTACGGTTTTGGTCTGAATGGTGCCGCCCTCGACGGTTAGCTTTGCTGTCGCCACTTCGGCTTTCACATAAGACACGGCGCTCACTTCCGATTTGGCACCGGAAACCAGGATTTCCGACGGCTGTGTCGAAATCTGCCCTGCCTCGATGCCGTCTTCAAATTGGCCGACAAAGCTTACCTTGATGGGTTTTGCAACCTCGACAAGCTCTTCGATCACTACATCGATCTTAATCGGGTTTATAGAAATGATCGTAACCCCGTCAGGCGCAGTCACCGTCACGGGGATGTAGTTTTTCCCCATGCTGTAGCCGAAAAGGTCTGCCTCTGCAAGGATATCCCCAGCCGAAATCTTGGAAAGCTCCGCCCTTTTTGCCTGAATTTCCACATCCACCGTATAGCTCGCTTCTCCGGAAAGGGCAAGCCCTCTGGCAGCGAGGCTTTCCTCGTTCAGAAGCTGAACAGGTACGTCTGGAATTGTCTGTTTTTTCACCGGTTCAGTGACTTCTATGACATAGGCCCAAAGGACAATCGCAACCAGAACCGATACAATCTTGTAAAAGGTATTACTGCTCAGCATCCTTGCGCCTCCTTAATATTTTATCCAAAAAAGGAACCTTGACCTTTTCCACATGAATCTGACTCAGGTAAATGTTGAGCAGCGTCTTCTCAACGGTCTTGATATCAAGAAACCTCGACAGCTTTCCATCTACAGCGATGGATATGATGCCGGTCTCCTCTGACACGATGATGGCGATGGAATCGGAGTTTTCTGTGATGCCGATCCCCGCCCTGTGTCTGGTTCCCAAATCCTTGGAGAGCGTTTTGCTCTGTGTCAGCGGCAGCACGCAGCCGGCCGCATATACTCTGTCGCCCCGGACAATGGTTGCTCCGTCATGAAGGGGAGCTCCCTCGTAAAATATATTACCTAAAAGCTCTGTTGAAATTTCAGCGTCAATCTTAGTTCCCGTTTCCGCGATATCGTTCAGGATCGTTTCGCGTTCCATAATAATCAGGGCACCGATTTTATTCGTCGAGAAATAATCCACCGCTTTAATGATTGCCGCGGTGATCACCTTTGCTCTTTCCTTATCCATTTGTGCAAACTGTGGAGTGATGAATTTGCTCCGGCCTACATATTCCAGTGCGCGCCTCAGCTCAGGCTGGAATACGATCACCAGTGCGATCACGCCCAGCTGCAGTGTATTTTTAAGAATCCAGTTTAGCGTATAGAGATTGAATTGATCGGACAGAACAGTGATCAGAACCAAAATAAGCAGCCCTTTTACGAGCTGCAATGCTCTTGTTTCTCTGATAAATCCCAGAACTTTATAGATCACAAATGCGACAATGACTACGTCGATGACATCTGTAATCCCCACGCCGGAAATAATGTTATTAAATATTTCTGACATACCTCTCTGCTCCCTTAATTAATCTATCCTTTATTGTATCTAAAAAAGCGCAGGAATTCAATAGTTCTCGAGAGAAATATTATTGAAAAAAAGAGACGGTTTATTCAACCGTCTCCGACAAAATTGTCTTATTTAATAACGTGTTTCCAACAAACCGTAATCGTTGTCCTTTCTTTTATAAACTACGTTGACCGTATCGGATTCCATATTGAGAAATACAAAGAATGTATGCTCCAAAAGCTCCATCTGCATGATGGCTTCATCAACGGACATCGGCATCAGATCAAACTGTTTCCTCCTTACAACCCTCATTTCTTCCAGTTCTTCACCGGCGATCTCCGGCAGGTCCGCAAACTTCAGTTCCTTGCTGTCCTTGTGCTTGCGCTGCAGTTTGGTCTTAAATCTCGACATCTGAGAAGACAGCTTCTCAACTACCCTGTCCACACCATTGTAAGCATCATTCGTCGTTTCTTCCGCCCGAAAGATCGTTCCCTTGGCATTAATTGTTGCTTCTATCTTTTGCCTTCCCTTCTCCATGGTGAGAGTAACATTCGCTACAATATCATTGGAGAAGTATTTTCCAAGCCGGTCCAGTTTGGATTCGATGGTTTGTTTCAGATGGTCACTGGCATTCATGTTTTTGCTCGTAATGATAACTTTCATTTAGTGCACCCCCTATAGCATTTCATATTAGATTTATCTTATACTGTTAGTATTAAGATTGTATACTACAAAACCCATGCCATTCCTCTTTTTCCAAGGAAAATAATTATTCAATCAACATTCATCGACATGATTTTAACGATTATGACAATTCGTTTCAGAAAGTGCCAATTTCAGCCGTTTTTAATTTATATTTTCAGCTGTTGATATTGTGGATAAGTCTGTGTATAATTGAAAAACTAAGCTTCTCATAGTGGATATTTTATTCGTCATGAATTATACATTTGTATACACGTATAAAACATTTATATTCTTTCATCCCTTTCATATCAATGTTTTCACAACTAATAAATATTCACTGATTTTCTTTTCCTTTCTTTTTTATTTTTTCCCCCCTCTAAAACAGTAATTTCAGTGTTGTGGATAAACAATGTCGGAAAACAGGTTTTTTTGTAGAATACAAATTAGATATTGGAACTGCTTAGCTGACCTGGTCTTTGACCCCACACCTGCCTTTTGATATTTTATCAAAGGTCTTACATCTAAGCTACGCCATGATCACTGCCGCCTTGCGGTCCAGCTTACGTGGGTCCCTTTGCCCGTAGCTGGCCTGGACTTTCAACCACAGACCTAAGCAGCTCTAATATTTAATCTGTATATACCCTTTTGTGCTCTGATTTACGCAATTATTTTCTGTCCGCATCAGATTTGCTCCGGATGCAAAGGTTAAGACGAACACCGTTGCTGCTCCTGCCTCCAGCAATACCGAGGCACAGGCGTCCGCTGTACTTCCGGTGGTATAAATATCATCTACAAGAAGGATCCTCTTTCCGGTCACTTGATCCGTTTTGTCACGGGGAACAGAGAAAACCTCCTGGATATTTCTTCTTCTCCCCAAGGCGCCGAGCCCGCTCATTGCTTCGGTTTCCACGATTCGCACCAGCAGCTTTCCTGCATAGGAGCACTCCATATAATTCGCAAGGCATTTCGCCACCACCTCTGCCTGGTTGTATCCTCTTTGCTTTACCTTCCGCCTGAACATCGGCACGGGAAGGATCAAGTCCGGCTCCAGTTCCTCGATACGGATGCGGTCAAACATGATCTCCGCCAGCTTTCTGCCCAGATACGCCTTATCCTTATACTTGAACCGATGAAGTAATTCTCTTTCCGCCGCGCAGTATTCCACACAGGTAAACCCTTTTTCAAAGGAATGCTCCGTGTCGGTACAATCTGTACACAGGCTGGGACCGTAATTCTCCTGCAGGGGCTTCCCGCAGCGACCGCAGGTCCTTCCGTTGGCCCACTTCAGGGTTCTGACGCACGTGTCGCAAAGGGCATAAGGCCTGCTGTCATCTATAATATTCCCACAACTGATGCAATATATGTTAGAAGGATAAATTAAATCGAGAAACCCCTCCCCCAAAGCCGACAAAATTCCCGTTTTCATTTCAAAAAGGCCTTCAGCCGCACTGCAAGTCCCGAATAGCGTTCAGTAATTCTGTTATTGTCAACCATAGCATGCATTTTATTTTCTGAACCCACAAGAATCACTGCCCGCTTGCCCCGGGTGACCGCAGTATACAGCAGATTTCTCGTTGCAAGCATCGGAGGGAACCAGGATACGGGCATAATTACGATAGGGAATTCACTGCCCTGGCTTTTGTGAACGGTAACGGCGTAAGCCAGCTCGATCTCATCAAGCTGGGAGAAATCATATTTAACATAACGGTTCTCATCATATACCACCGTAATTTCGTTGAATTCCTTGTCGATCTTCTGGATAAATCCCACGTCTCCGTTGAAAACGCCCTGTCCGTCGGTGAAATCCTCCAGCCTCTTCCACTCCAGCTGATAGTTATTCCTGATCTGCATCACCTTGTCATGCTCACGGAAGATACGGTCACCAAAGCTCTTTTCCACAAGCTCCTCCGATGGCGGATTCAGAACCTTCTGGAGTTCCTTGTTCAGATTGATGCTGCCAAGAAGGCCTCTGCGCACCGGCGTAAGCACCTGCATATCACGAATGGCGTCACAGCCATGATAGTATTCGGGCAGCCGTTTCACGCACAGGGATTGGATGGTATCCAGCATCTCCTTTTCGCTTTTTTTCCGCAGCAGAAAAAAATCCTTATCTTTTTCGTTGCAGTCGGGATATTCCCCCCGATTGATCTTATGGGCATTGACTACAATGAGGCTTTCCTTCGCCTGTCTGAATATTTCCGTCAGCTTGACTGAATAGATCACTTCGCTGTCAATCATGTCTCTCAGCACATTTCCGGCGCCGACAGACGGCAGCTGATCCGCATCCCCGACCACGATCAGCCTGGTACCCGGCTTGATCGCATTGAGAAGCCCGTTCATCAGCAATATGTCGATCATGGAGGCTTCATCGATAATAACAGCGTCGTACTGCAGCGGATCTTCACTCGTTTTGCCGAAGCGCATGGTGTCCTCACCTTCGGAATAATAATATTCCAGAAGGCGATGGATGGTTGAAGCTTCGTAGCCGGAGGTTTCGGTGATCCGCTTTGCCGCTCTTCCGGTAGGCGCGGCGATTGCGGTAGCAAAGCCGCTGTGTTCAAAAATTTTCATGATGGTATTGATAATGGTCGTCTTCCCCGTTCCCGGTCCGCCCGTGATCACGGATACTCCGTTTTGAAGAGAGGCCTTCACCGCATACTTCTGGTTCTCCGAAAGCAGGATCCCAGTCTCGTTCTCCGTGGAGGAAATGAGCTGGTCGACACTGGTGCTGACCGGCTTGAGGCCTGCATTGTTCAACGCGATCAGACATTTGCAGACATTTTGCTCTGCCGCAAAATATGGCATGGAAAACACGACTGCCCTGTCCTCCAGGTTTTCGATATGTACTTCGCCCTCGAAGGCGAGTTGAATCAACATTTCGTAGACCTGTTCCGT
>JAQUYZ010000046.1 GCA_028691625.1 Eubacteriales bacterium | reverse complement strand
GTGATATCATCGCAAGCGGCGGGATCCATAGTATGAAGGATATTATCGCTTTGAGAGAAATGGGACTATATGGAGCAATCTGCGGAAAATCCATCTATAAGGGAACCCTTTCCCTGGAAGAAGCGATTGTATACAGCAAAGGAGAGTAATCATGCTTGCCAAACGAATCATTCCCTGCCTTGACGTCCGGGACGGCAAGGTTGTGAAAGGGATCAATTTTGTCGGGATCAAGGAGGTGGGCGATCCGGTGGAGTGCGCCATTGCATATGACAAACAGGGGGCGGACGAAATCGTTTTTCTGGACATTACGGCCACCCACGAGGGCAGGGGGACCATGCTGGACGTGGTCAGAAGAACGGCCCGGAATGTATTTGTACCGCTGACGGTAGGCGGAGGCATCCGGAGCGCCGATGATTTCCGGGAGCTGCTTCTTGCGGGAGCGGATAAGGTTTCGGTGAACTCTGCTGCGATCCGGAATCCGGCCATCATTTCCGAAGCAGCCTCCAGGTTTGGAAACCAGTGCGTGGTGGTGGCCATCGACGGCAAGAAAACCGCACCGGATCAATACAATGTTTATATCAACGGCGGCAGGATCGACACAGGTCTCGATGCGGTACAATGGGCGATGGAAGCAGAACGGCTGGGCGCGGGAGAAATTCTGCTGACCTCAATGGATGCAGACGGCACCAAGCAGGGCTTTGACATTGACATGCTTAATGCGGTCTGCAGCGTCGTGAATATTCCTGTGATCGCCTCCGGCGGCTGCGGACAGCTGGTTCATTTTACGGAAATGTTCCAAAAGACGACTGCCGATGCGGCGCTTGCAGCTTCCATTTTCCATTACGGCGAGCTGACAGTAAAACAGGTCAAATTGGAACTGGAGCGCAACGGTTTGCCGGTCCGGCTGATGAAATCAATCTGAGATTGGAGAGAACAACATGGATTTAACGAAATATTTCACCAAGGCAGCTCTGATTCCTACCATCATTCAGGATCAGAAAACGAAAAAGGTGCTAATGCTGGCATATATGAACGAGGAGAGCTTGGGAAAGACCATAGAAACCGGGTTTACCTGGTTCTTCAGCCGCTCGAGAAACGAACTCTGGAACAAGGGCGCAACCTCCGGCCATGTGCAGAAGGTGATCAGCATCACAGGAGACTGTGACGACGACACCCTCCTCATCGAGGTGGAGCAGACCGGCCCGGCCTGTCATACCGGAGCGGAGACCTGCTTTTATCAGGAATCCGGCATTGCGGAATTTCGTACAAAGGGAGAGCTGGCCGAGGCACAGAGGAGAAAAGAAACGGCAGAGAGCAGCGATGGTCTGAAGGAGCTTTATCAGGTGGTTCTGGACCGCCGCAGAACCTTTGCCGAGGACTCTTATACCTGCTACCTTTTCGAGAAAGGGCTGGATAAGATTCTGAAAAAATGCGGAGAGGAATGCAGCGAAGTCATAATTGCAGCAAAAAATTACGCAGCTGCGGCAGAGGATGTGCAGGAAGGAACACGGCTGGATTTGAAGAACGAACTTTGCGACTTGCTTTATCATTTGACGGTTCTCATGGTAAACGAAGAAATTGAGCTGGAAGAAATCAACGAGATCCTGAAGCAGCGCAGCCATAAGATCGGAAATCTTAAGATCTTCCGTAATTCGGACCATAATAGCTGATTGTAACAAAAACAGCCGCTTTTGCGGCTGTGCCATTTTTATGATGAAAAAGACTGTCCATCGAGAACAAACCTCTCGATGGCTCTAGCCACCCCGTCCGCATTGTTATTGGCGGTCACATAATCCGCCGCTTCCTTCAGTTCCTTTACGCCGTTTTCCACTGCAATACCCAGCCCTGCATATTGGAGCATATCCATGTCATTGTAGTTATCTCCGAAGCATAAGATCTCCGATTGCCGGATTCCGTTTTTCTTTGCATACCGCTCAATGGCGGAAGCCTTGCTGACCCCGTCTGCGCAGATATCAAAGGTATTATGCCAGGATACGGTGACGGAAGCGCCCGCAATTTCGGACAGACTGCTGTAGAGCACTTTTCTTTCTTCCTCTCCCTCGCATCGGGCCAATACCTTGTAGATCGTATCCTTTCCGATCAGCTCTATGGGATCGATTTCCACCATGGGGAAACGTTCCTCCTCGGGGAGGCCCGTGTTAAAAGAATAGAACGCGGTTAAACTGTTGCCGAATTCCCTCGTATAAAAACTCTCTTCTCCGTAACAATGGAAGTAGTAATGATTGTCCGTAAGCAGCTGAAAAATTTCGCCCAGAGTTTCATCCAGCAGCGGCTTTCCATACAGCAGCTTCCCGGCTGCTTCTTTTATCAGCGCTCCGTTGCACGCCAAAATCGGAGTGTTTAATTTCAACTCCTTTGCATACTGTCTGGCTCCTCCGAAAATTCTTCCCGTAGCCAGCATAAAATCAACGCCTTGTTCAGAAACTCTATGAATGACCGCTTTCGTATATTCCGAAAGCGTGTGATCATCTCTCAATAGTGTTCCGTCCAGGTCGCTTACGATCAGTCGAACCATGTTTCCTCCTATGCTTGTTAATTTCGCGCAATGCTTTGTTGCCGGCGCCCTCAGGGCTCGCTCGCGTACGTCTGTGTACGCGTCCTTCCCCTTCGTCCGCGGCGCCTCGCCTTCCGCGAAATTTCCTGCGCATTCTTGATTTGCTTATTTCGCGCGCAATGCTTTGTTGCCGGCGCCCTCAGGGCTCGCTCGCGTACGTCTGTGTACGCGTCCTTCCCCTTCGTCCGCCGGGCCTCGCCTTCCGCGAAATTTCCTGCGCATTCTTGATTTGCTTATTTCGCGCGCAATGCTTTGTTGCCGGCGCCCTCAGGGCTCGCTCGCGTACGTCTGTGTACGCGTCCTCAGGGCTCGCTCGCGTACGTCATATGGTCATATGGTCCGGATGCTGATCTCGCCGGAATTCAGAGTTCTGACGGAACCATCCTGAAGCCGGACCACCAGACCTCCGTCCCCGTCGATATCCACGGCAGAAGCCGGTATCCCTTCCGACAGATTCCGTTCCTGTTTAGAACCGGCTGTTGGTATGATCAGGATCTCTTTGCCCAAAACGAAGGATCTGCTTTTATAGTCCGCAAGAAATCCCCTTGACTCAAGGCTCTCGTTGATCTCGAGAACCTGATCGATCAACTCTGCAATCAGCCGGTTGCGGGAGGCTGCGCTCCCTGAGAGCCGGCCGCTCTCAAGGAGTGACCCTGCTATGCCGGAAAGCTCCTTGGGGAAGGCAGACTGAGCCGTATTGTAGTTGATGCCGATACCCAAAACGATATATTCAATGCGGCCGCTTTCAAAGTCGGTAACAGCCTCCGTTAGGATCCCGCAAATCTTCTTCTCCCCCAGATAAACATCATTGACCCATTTGATCCGGCAGGAGATTCCGGTAACATTTTCAATTGCCTTGCAGACTGCGACAGAAGCAGCCGTAGTGATCAGAACGGATTTGGCCGCATCAAAGCGAGGCTGCAGGATAAAGCTGATGTAGATTCCTCCGACGGGTGGAGAGTGAAAACTGCGGCCCATGCGGCCTCTGCCCTTCGTCTGTTCCTCGGCTATGACAACGGTTCCCGGCGGGATCCCGTCGAGAGCCATCTTCTTTGCAGTCAGGTTTGTGGATTCCAATGACCGGAACACATGAATCCGGTCCGCCATAAAATTCGCCTTTAAATGGGGGAGGATTCCTTCTACGGAAAGCACATCACTGTCCTGTGCAAGACAGTAGCCCTTGTTGGTGATGGCGTCGATACGATATCCTTCCTGTCGCAGATCCTGGATCGACTTCCATACAGCGGCCCTGGATATGTTCAGGCGGTTCGCCAGTTCCTCACCGGATACTGTGGCTCCTTTATTTTCTTCCAATGCTTTTAAAACATTTCTTCTTGTCGACATGCGTTACATTCCTTTTGAATCTATGATTTTGACTGCCTGCTCTAAAATGATTATACCATAAACCTTGATACTTGAAGATTTTATCGAATGAAATTTATGGTGCAATCGTTTCTTCCTCTCAGCACGCTGGAATTCAATGATCGGAACTATTATAAGGTGGCTGTCTTTAACATGTCAACTAAAATTCCCGTTGCCCGAAGAGAACGGCCGCGTTATAATGATACGAATCAAAGGGGGGATTTTTATGCAAAAACAATTACAGTACTTACAGAAGCGGCACTTTATGCGGTTGGGATTTTTGCTGATCTTGCTGTCTCTGTTGACTCTTGCAGGCTGCGGGGGGAATGATACGCCTGTAAGCAGCAGCTTTGCCATTGAGAATCAAAGGATACAGGAGAGTGCAGCTTGTCTCGAGATCGATCTCAATGTTCCGATATTGTCAGGCTTTGATTCCGCCGAGGCGATCAACAAGGAGATCAGAGATAGAATTGGTTGACAACTATACGGGAGGAGCCCACGGGATTTTTTGGATCGAACCGTACACCTTCCGCATCACAGACAGCGAAAGATACGATTTCATCGGCCTGTTTCGTGAAGGAAACGCCTCTGCGGCATGGATCACTGATAAAATCCTGAATACGATCCGTGAAAAACCGGAACTCCGGGCATTGAGTGATTTTTATTGTATTCCTAGTTTTCCTATTGTATCATATGGGTATAATAAGAATAAGAAATAATTTGATGGCGGTGATAAAATGAAAATTTCTACAAAAGGGCGCTATGCATTGCGCCTAATGCTGGATCTGGCAATCAATTATACCGGTGAATATATATCGATCAAGAACATTGCATCAAGACAGGATATCTCGGAAAAATATCTGGAACAGATCATAACCCAGCTCAATCGGGCCGGTTATGTCAGAAGTGTGCGTGGCGCACAGGGTGGATATATGCTTGCAAAGGCTCCTTCCGAATACACGGTAGGCATGATACTGAGATTGATGGAGGGCAGTCTGGCGCCTGTCAGTTGTCTGGAGGATGAGGATTCCTGCAACAGAGCTTCCCGCTGTGTCACAATGGAAGTATGGCAGAAGATCCAGGACGCTGTCGAGAATGTAGTCGATCACATCACACTGGCAGATCTGATTATCAGCTATCAGGAAAAAACAGAACCGATCTACATCATCTGATTTGATTCATACAGCCGAGTCGATACGGATTTTTGAGTGTACAGGAAACATTCCGGAGAAATCAACCCGGAGTGTTTTTTTGTTCCCGAAACGAGATTATTTTCAGGAAACATGAAAAAAATATTGACAAGAGTATCGGATAAATATAGTATTAATCTAATCAAATCATATCAATTAGATAGGAATACTATGGTTCCGATACCCTAGTTATAGTATAGTTATCATACAAAGGAGAGAGTACGATGTCAGATAAGCCAGATAAAAAGTTGAGATTCGAAACACTACAGATTCATGCAGGCCAGGAATATCCCGATCCGGCAACCGATGCCAGAGCCGTGCCGATTTATCAGACCACCTCATATGTATTTGCAAATTCCGCCCAGGCAGCAGGAAGATTTGGTCTTACCGAGAGCGGGAATATCTATACCAGAATTATGAACCCGACTTCTGATGTTTTTGAACAGCGTATTGCCGCACTGGAAGGCGGAATCGCTGCGCTGGCTGTCGCTTCGGGATCGGCTGCGATTACCTATGCAGTCCAGAACATTGCCCATGCGGGAGATCATATAATCTCGGCGAAAACCGTTTATGGAGGGACCTATAATTTATTTGCCCATACCCTGGCTGATTTCGACATTTCAACTACCTTTGTTGATCCGGAAGAGGAAAATGGTTACGAAAAGGCGATTCGGGAGAATACGAAGCTGATCTTCATAGAAAGCTTAGGGAATCCGGCTTCAAACGTGATCGATATCGAGCAGGCTGCTGCAGCTGCCCATGAAGCAGGGATTCCGCTCATCGTGGACAATACCTTTGCCACCCCTTATTTGCTTAGACCGATTGAATATGGTGCGGATATTGTCGTTCATTCGGCAACAAAATTCATTGGCGGACACGGAACCTCCATCGGGGGCGTAATTGTAGATTCAGGGAAATTTGACTGGGCGTCATCCGGAAGGTTTCCGTATTTGACCGATCCGGATCCCGGATATCACGGCGTCAGATTTACGGAAGCGGTCGGAGATTTAGCATACATCATCAAGGCGAGAGTCACACTGCTAAGAGATACCGGCTCAGCACTCAGTCCGTTCAATTCCTTCCTGTTCCTGCAGGGACTGGAGACCCTCTCACTCAGAGTGGAACGGCATATCTCCAATACCATGAAGATCATTGACTTCCTGCAGAATCATGAAAAGGTGGAACGGGTCGATCACCCATCTTTGTCCTCGGGCAAGGAAAAGGCTGTATACGATAAATATTTCCCCAACGGAGGCGGGTCCATCTTTACCTTTGAAGTCAAGGGAGGAGCAGAAGAAGCGAAAGCGTTTATCGACCGGCTTCGGATATTCTCGCTTCTTGCAAATGTTGCGGACGTGAAGTCTTTGGTAATCCATCCGGCAAGCACCACACATTCCCAGATGAATGAGAACGAGCTGCTTGCTGCGAGGATCAAACCGAATACCATCCGGTTGTCCATCGGAACGGAGCATATCGACGACCTGATCGAGGATCTGGCGCAGGCGTTTTCTTCATAAATAGAATTCTGCTTGTACGGATGCGGGATTATCAAAAGACAAAACAGACAGCATGGCGAATTGTTCAGCATGGCCATGCTGTCTTTTTCTATTTTTTGAGTTGACAAATAGGAAACGGGGACATATAATAGATTATAATTTAGTAAATCAGTAAATTAGTAAACAAAAAGTTCGGAAGCAAACAGCAAGAGGGGTTATATTATGTGTACGATCATCTCAAAGGATCATTTTATCGGAAAAAATTTTGACAGTGTTGTCGATACGGGGATGCTGTTCACCAATAAGCGGGGTTTGATCAAGAAAGCTGCGGTTTTCCCGCCGGATCTGCCGCTGGAATGGGTATCGGCTTACGGAAGCATCACCTTTTCTGTATCGGGAAAAGAGATGCCTGCCTGCGGCATAAATGAGAAGGGTCTGGTGGTAGAACAGGCTACTCTCCAAAATACGGTTTATCCGGAGCATAGGGGCAAACCCTGTGCAAGTGTTCTGGAAGCGATCCAGTTTTTGCTGGATACCTGCACTTGTGTAGAGCAGGCGCTGTTGACGCTGGAGCAGTTTGCCATAGCAAAGACATCCTGGCCGGTCCATTTTGCTCTTTTTGACAGCAGCGGCAGGATGGCGGCAGTGGAATATCTGCAGGGAGAAAAAAAGGTAACGGAAGGAACCATGGACACGGCAAGACTGCTGAACAATACCGAATATCAGCAGGAGGAAATCAAAACGGAGTGCCGGTCGGCGGATGATATGTTTTTCGAGCTTGAGAAAACAAGAAGACCGGATACGATTTGGAGCAATGTGTACGATCTGAAGGAGAGAAAACTTTTTCTGAAGCGGTCGATGGAGGCAAAGACTGTCGTGATCGATTTGAATCGGTTTGACTTTTCTCCCCCCAGCAAAAGCAGAATGCTGAATATTGTTGAGGGAGACAGCGAATTCAGGCAGTATACCGAGGAAGCAAACCGGCAGCTGACCGGCTCATTTTTTAATCATTCAGTGATCAGCGGACTCATGAAGCTGCCGGATCCGGATGCGATGATCAGTTTTATTGCGAACCAGTCAAAAAATTATGACAAAACCCATGCGATTGTGCTAAGATTTTTAGATGAGGATCGGATTCGACAGCTTCCGGTTAAGGGTGCCCATCGGCTTGCCGTATTGAGGTATCTGGCATCCAAATTTGAAACGGGAAAAGGCTATACCGAGGCGCAGGTCAACGCCATCATCGATGAATGGCATACCTTCGGAGATTATTTTATATTGAGAAGAGAGTTAGTCGACAGCGGTCTGCTGAAAAGACTGCCCAACGGCTCGAACTATTGGAGGGAAATAGGATGATGAAAATACCAACAACATTGAAACATAAGCCGGTGGTTGTGGCCGAGGGTTATGGGAATATAGACGGCCGATATGCCTACAAGACAGATGTCCAGGGGCTTTCCCTCGGGCTTGCCCAATGGAACGACAGAGGAAAACTGGATATATCCGCCAAGGTATGGAGATACACGGGGGAAAAATGGTCGAGACAGTCAGAGGAAATGCCTCTGCACCGCGTACTGGATCTTGCAATCTTCCTGTGTGAGTCAGAGAAATATTTCAGAGAGGCGTATCGCTTTGAAAAGCTTTATGACCCTGAAAATCCCGTGATTGAACGGGTCGGCCTGCAGGGTGATGCCATGACGGTAAAGATCTGCACAGAGAATGACATGATCGACGAAGACATCAAAACGGTTAGGCAGGCACTGGCAAACGACAGCGAGCTCCTTGGAGAACGCTTCAGTGTGCTGTCACGCCTTCTCAAGGAATTGGGTTATTAACGAAACCGAATCTCTGAAGGGACGTTTATTACAGTTCGGAGAATCGGGGAGGAATGAGAGGAATGATAGAAAATGGCAATGGACAAAGACAGAAAACGGGAAATCGTCAGTGAATACAAGCAGAGGAAAACCACGGGAGGAGTTTATAAGGTCACCAATACCGCTAACGGAAGATATATGCTGAAGGCGGAGGTGGATCTTCAGTCCTTCCGGAATCGATTTAACTTTTCCATGAGGATGAAGTCCTGCCTTCACCCGAAGATGCAAAAGGATTTCAGCCAATATGGAGCGGAAGTATTTACGCTGGAGTTTCTGGAGGAAACGGAGAAAAAGGAAGAGGAAAGCGCGATGGGTTTCAAAGACAGATTGAAAAGACTGGAGGAAGCCTGGGCTGAAAAATTTGATCCGGAGAAAGCATATTAGTTCGTCAAAGATGAAAACGGTGCTGCGGCACCCGATCAAATGAATATTTAGAAACGGAAAAAAGCAACTGATGATTCCATAGAATTACAGCTGCTTTTTTTATTGCTGAACGGGTTCTGATTTCAATTGAAATAGGGAAGAACCGTGATATAATAATCACATAGAACAGTAGGAATTTGTAAGAAGTAAGGCAAAATGATCGAAAAGATCAAAAAAAGCTGTAGGAAA
>JAQUYZ010000045.1 GCA_028691625.1 Eubacteriales bacterium | reverse complement strand
AAGGACTCATTACAACACTGATGATCGTACTGCTGGTATTCAGTTTAGCCGCCTGCAGCGGCAGACCGTCAGCGGAAGAGGTATCGGCAGACAATCCGCGGATCTTTGTTGACTCTGCCGGCAGGGAAGTAGAAATCCCTGCGGAAATTGATGCGATTGCGCCATCTGGTCCGCTGGCCCAAATTGTTCTTTATACAGCCTGTCCGGATCGGCTTGCCGGTATTGCGGTAGACTTCACAGAGGAAGCGAAACAATTGATTGATGCTCAATATTGGGGCATGACAAAATTCGGACAGTTCTACGGGAAAAATGCAAGTCTGAACATGGAAGCACTGATTGAAGCAAATCCGGATGTGGTCATAGATATCGGGGAAGCGAAGGATACTGTTGCCGGAGATATGAACGGCTTGCAGGAGCAACTGAACATACCGGTTGTCTTTATCGAAGCCACCCTTGAAACGATGGAGGAAGCTTACGCTAAAATCGGTGAGCTGATCGGAAATACGGAAGAGACGGACAAGCTGGCGGAATATTGCAGCGATGTCTTTGAGAAAGCCGAGGCTGTTAAGTCTGCCCTGGCAGAGGAAGAAAGGATTACGGTTTATCAGGCCCTGGGAGATTCCGGTTTAAGCACGAATGCGAGAGGCTCATTTCAGGGAGAGGTCATTGACAAAGTCGGTGGTGTCAATGTTGCCGATCTGGAGATCGTATCCACCGGTGCCGGCAGTGAGGTTTCAATGGAGCAGGTAATCGGCTGGAATCCGGATGTTATTCTTGTTGAGACAACAGAGGTATATGAACGGATTATGTCCGACAAGACCTGGACAGAGCTGGATGCAGTAAAGAACGGAAAGGTGTACAAGATCCCCACCGTTCCGTACAGTATCTTGGGAAATCCTCCTTCCGTCAATAGAGTGATGGGGATTCTCTGGCTGGGAGATATCCTTTATCCAGAGAAGTATGGGGTTGATATCGCGTCAGAAATTCAGAAATTCTACAATCTTTTTTATCACGTGGAGCTGAATGACAGCCAGATTGCGCAGATTTTAGGGAACCGTGATTAAAAATAGCGAAACTTACGCAAGTATGTTGTATCTACAACATACTTGCAATGACTTCCATGATAAACTAAACTTTAATGGTTTATGAAAAGGAGAATACATAAGGATGAAAAAGATTCATTTGATATTTATTTTATTCATGATTTCTGTGTTTGCGTTGACCGGCTGCGGGGGACAAACGGAAGAAACCGGTACTGCGCCGGAAGGCTCTGGGGATGAAGCGGTGGAAGTGAATATTTCCGCTGCGGCGAGCCTGATGGATGCGCTCACTGAAATTCAGACAGAATATGCAAAAGAGAGCAATGCAGTTTTACAATTCAATTTCGCCGGATCGGGAGCTCTTCAGAAGCAAATTGAAGAGGGTGCGCCCTGTGATCTTTTTATCGCTGCATCGAAGGCAAATATGGATGGGTTGGAAGAAGCAGGCTTGATCGAAGAGGATTCCAGGAAAGATCTGCTTGGCAATTCCCTGGCCTTGATCGCCTCAGCGGAAAAAGCAGATGCAATCAAGGGATATGAAACGCTGACCGATGCGGCAAGCATTTCCATCGGAACACCTGAATCCGTACCAGCCGGCAAGTATGCGCAGCAGGCCCTTGAAAATCTGGGCATTTGGGACCGGATTCAGAGTAAAATCGTATTTGCAAAGGACGTAAAACAAGTTTTGGAATATGTCGATACGGGAAATGTCGACTGCGGGCTCGTCTATAAAAGGGACACCTTGGTTATGAAAACGGGCATTGTTGTTATGGACATGCCGGGAGACAGCCATGACCCTATCGTATACCCTGCAGCCTTGATCAGGGACTCCGCGCAGAGAGAAGCAGCAGCGGGTTTCTATGAATTCCTGCAGGAGGACTATGCAAAAGGTGTATTTGAAAAGTATGGGTTTACAGTTCTTTCAAAGTAAGGGTATAATGAACGCATCGACCTTCATTGCCGCAGAAGGGTATAAGCTATAAAGGAGACTACTATATGCTGTCACCGATAATCCTGTCATTGAAAATTGCAACCATAGCAACAATTTTTTCCTTTGTGCTCGGGGTTTGGTTCGCTTATATCCTGAACAAAAAAAGGGTACCGGGAAAAAATATCTGGGAAACCGTTTTGATTCTTCCTATGGTATTACCGCCGTCCGTGATGGGATACCTGCTTCTGATTGCTTTTGGCAAAAGAGGCCTGATCGGCGGTTTTCTATTGGAAACCTTTGATCTGCAGATTGTATTCACCTGGGTTGGCGCGGTAATTGCTTCCTGCGTCGTGTCTTTGCCCTTGATGTATCAAAACGCGAAATCGGCTTTTATCAGTCTGGATCCGATCTATGAAAAGGCGGCGCAAACCCTGGGAAGCAGTGAGTGGAAAATTTTCAGAACTGTTATTTTCCCGTTGGCCTGGCCGGGCATCATCAGCGGGATCGTGCTTTCCTTTGCGAGGGCCATTGGAGAATTCGGCGCAACCCTGATGATTGCGGGAAACATTCCCGGGAAAACCCAGACCATTCCGACCGCGATCTATTTTGCCGTCGAGTCGGGGAATACAGAGCTTGCCAACCGGCTGGTCATGATCATGACCTTGTTCAGCTTTGTTTTGATTCTTGGCTTGAACGCATGGCTCAAGAAGAGAAATTATATCGGGAGACAGGGATGAGGGGGAAGCGTATGTATTTTAATATAAAGAAAACCCTTGACCATTTTAGTGTTGATATGGAGTATGCGTTTGACCGGGGTGTTCTTGTAATCCAGGGGGAGTCGGGAGCCGGGAAAACAACGATCCTTAACTGTATCTCCGGACTCACAATACCTGATGAGGGAAGGATCTCCATTGAGGATCGGGTTGTTTTTGAAAGTGCCAAAGGAACCGATATCCCCGCAAGGATGAGGAATATCGGATATCTGTTTCAGAATTATGCACTCTTTCCCAATATGACGGTTTACCAGAATATTGTCTATGGGATTAAAAATAAACCGGAGTACAAAGAAAAGGAGCAAAGAGAAGATCTGCTCAACTATGCGGATGAGGTGATGGAGACCTTTGGCATAGCCCATTTGAAGAAAAAGCACCCGGACCGAATTTCCGGCGGTGAGAAGCAGCGGGTTGCCTTGTCCAGAGCGATCGTTACAAAGCCCAGCCTTTTGCTGTTGGACGAGCCCTTTTCCGCTCTGGATCAGCAGACAAAAGAGACTATTTATCAGCAATTCGACTTTTTTAAAAAGAATTTTCAGATACCGACCATCCTGATCACCCATGATGCCAGGGAAAGCAGGATGTTTGCCGACGTCCGGATCCTGATCAAGGATGGCAGAATCATAGAAAAAAATTGAAGCATGGAAGGAGAGGAACCTGCAATGAGTAAAATATCTTATATCAGTAAAGACCTGATTGAAAAAGGAGAGGACTTTGTCATCGCCAAGGTGGTGGACACCCAGGGATCCACACCGAGGAAAAAGGGAGCCGTTCTCCTAATGAAGCAGGACGGAACCAGGTTTGGTACCGTCGGCGGAGGGAAGCTGGAAGCCGAGGTAGAAAAAATCTGCCTGGAAATCCTCAAGACAAAAAAATCAAAAACCTGTCATTTCCGGCTGACGGCAAAGGAGCAGCAGGGTCTGGATATGCGATGCGGCGGAGATGCGGATGTGAGCATCGAATATATCGATGCAAAAAATCCTGCCAGCTTTATTGCGGACTTTGACCTAAAAGCTGCAGCGTTTATTTTCGGCGCAGGCCATGTGGGTCAGGCGTTGGAGCCTGTTTTAAGATATGTAAACTTTGCGACAACGGTCATTGATGACCGGCCGGATTTTGCCAACAGGGAGCGCTTTCCCGATGCGGATGAGGTCATGGTCATCGACAGCTTCCTCGATGCCTATCAGGGGATGGAAACGGACGAGAATAGTTATATCGTTATTGTGACGAGAGGGCACAGCGCAGATTATGATGTGCTGAAGCAGACATTAAAAAGAAAAACCGCGTATATCGGTATGATCGGCAGCAGAAACAAGGTGGCTGAGATTTACCGCATGCTGCGGGAGGATGGCTTCAGCCAGGCAGAACTTGACCGGGTCTATTCTCCCATCGGCACGAGTATATTTGCGGAAACCCCCGAGGAGATCGCCATCAGCATCGCAGGGGAAATGATCAAAGTAAGGGCAGGCCATGGAGAGCGCTAACCGGTTTGCGGGGCTGATCCTTGCAGCGGGATATTCATCCCGGATGGGCGCCTTTAAACCTCTATTGACGATAGGCGATGAGACTGCAATGGAAATGGCTGCAGGCACTCTGAGAAAAGCCGGGATCCATAACGTCATTGTCGTCACAGGTTTTCTCAGAGAACGGCTGAGCCCCATTCTGGCGGCAGAGAAGATCACGGAGGCGTTTAACCCGGACTTTGACCGGGGAATGTTTACCTCCATCAAAGCGGGGATTGCAAAAGCGCTGTCCGGGAGTAAGGCCGGTGCAGAGCCGCGGGAAACACCGGAAGGATTTTTTTTGATGCTGGTTGACTGCCCACTGGTCCCCCCTGAAGTAATTGAGAGGATGATCGATCAACACAGAGAGCAGCCGGATGCATTTATCGTACCCTGCTTCCGTGGGAAGAAAGGGCATCCGCTGTTTATCCCGGCGCAATATGCGGAAGAAATTCTGGCCTATGAGGGAGAGGGTGGACTAAAGGCAATTACAAACCGCTATGAGGACCGGCTGATCCGGCTGGAAGCCGGAACGGAAGCAGTTGTTCTGGATATGGATACACCGGAAGGCTATAAAGAGCTTCTGGAGCAGTATTCAAGGACAGGAACTGCTGAGTTCGAAGCCGAAGGAGAATTAAAGGGGAAACGGCTGTTTTTGATCCGACATGGCGAAATCCGTCAGCACAGTGAAAAAATCTTTCTTGGGCAAACGGATATTCCGCTTTCCGGCAAAGGAAGGGAACAGGCTGCCGCAGCAGCGGATTTGCTGAAGCAACACGGGTGTTCCCCAAGCCGCATTTATGTAAGCGACTTGTCAAGAACGATGGAAACAGCTGAGATCATCAGCAGCAGACTGAATCCGCAAGCCGTACTGGTCGGGGAGAGCCGGCTGAGAGAGTTGTCTCTCGGTGACTGGGACGGACGATTCATCAGCGAAATCCGTGAGAAGCACCCGGAGGAATACCAAAAGCGGGGAGAGAATCTGCTGACCTATAAGATCGGACACAACAGCGAAAATTTTTATGATCTGCGGTATCGCGCAATGAAGGGTTTTCAGCACATACTGGAACAGGAGAAAAAGGCGGAGAAGCCGTGCGGAGATGTGGTCATCATAACCCATTCCGGCGTAATCAATGTAATTCTCAGCGCCCTTTGTCATACAGAGCTGGAGGACCAGTTCCATAACTATATTCCGGTCGGCGGCATAGTTGTAATGGATTACTCAGATTAATATAAGAAGGAGACACAAATATGAAAGAGGTTTCGGTATACGATGCAGTGGGAATGGTTCTGGCACATGACTTGACCCAGATCATTCCGGGGGAGTTCAAAGGCAGTAAATTTAAAAAAGGTCATGTGATCGTGCCGGAGGATATTGATGTGATGCTTAGCATGGGAAAGAAGCATCTTTTTGTTGTGGACAAGGAGGAAACGGACATCCACGAGGATGAAGCGGCCATGCGCATCGCATCGGCTGCCGCGGGAAAGGGAATCCGTCTTGTTGCTCCCGGCGAGGGAAAGATCGAGCTGGTAGCGGAGTATGACGGTCTTTTGAAGGTGAATACAGCCTTGTTGAATCAGCTGATCGACCAGGACGAAATTATGTTTGCCACCATACACGAAAACCAGCTGGTGAAAAAAGGGCAAAAGATTGCGGGTACCCGTGTGATCCCGCTTTTTGTAAATGAAAGCATTGTAGAAGGCGCCGAAAAGGTATGCCAAAGCGGGCGTCTGGTGGAAATTCTGCCCTTGAAGCAGCTGAAAATCGGACTGGTAACCACAGGCAGTGAGGTATATACGGGAAAAATCTTGGATGCGTTTGGACCGGTGCTGAAAAAGAAATTCGGTGACCTGGGAAGCGTTGTCGTAAATCAGCTGTTTTCCGATGATGAGGAAGAGATGATTGCCGGCTGCAGCCAACAGCTGATCGAGGAAGGCGTTGCTATGATCGGTGTTACGGGAGGCATGTCAGTCGACCCCGATGATAAGACACCCACCGGCATCAGAAAAGCCGGTGGTCACATTATTACCTACGGAGCGCCGGTTTTGCCGGGTGCGATGTTTATGCTCGCTTACATTGGCCATGTTCCCGTAGTGGGACTTCCCGGCTGTGTTATGTACAGCAGAGTCAGCATTTTCGACCTGATCGTGCCGAGAATCCTGGCGGGTGAAATTCCCACGCGGAATGATATTAAAAAGCTGGCGCACGGAGGTCTTTGCCAAAGCTGCGAGGTTTGCACCTATCCGAACTGCGGCTTCGGAAAAGCGTATTGAAAAGAAATCATATGTAAAAAACTGCAAAAAAACGACTATTTTCAGCATTTCTATTTTATTGATTGAAACCGGCAGATATAATCGTAATACGGCATATTCAGCCATAATCATTTTTCAGCATTGCATTATTAATCATGGAGGGAGTTGTCAGAGATGAATCTGTACGGAGGTCCGATTGAACAGAGCTTCAATGAGGAATACAACAGAAGAAGAAAAAACGGCGATCCGGAATTTGTTTCCCGGGGCGCAAAGAGTCATGCCAGAAAGCAGGAAAAAGGAGAATTTGCTTTAACAGAGGATCAGATCCGGGACGTAAGGGACAAATACGATCTGACCTGCATGTCCGAGGAGGAGGAGGAAGCATTTTTGCAGCACCTGATCAAAACGGGCATCCTGACAAAGGCAGACGGCGATTCCTATATCAGAACCGGGGGAAACCTCTTTGAAGCCTGTACGAAACAGATTAACGTAAAGATCAGGCGGCTGTACCAAATGGCGATTGCCGGCAAAGAGAGCGATTCCCATGTCGAACAGATCAGAAGCCTGCAAAAGATCCTTACTGTGTTGGAGCAGGTTAAGAACTGAATAAAGGAACAGGTTACAGGAGAATGAAAAAGCAGCTTACTCAATTGACGATTTGCGGTTGAATAAGCTGCTGTTTCTTGTAACAGAGTGATTCCATTTCTGTTTCAGAGTATTTTGAATTACGCATCGTGTTTCCATTTTTCAATAAGACCCCTCAGAGCCGCTTCTATTCTGTCGATGGGGATCTGGTTGTAATTGAAGATCAAAGTTGCAGTCGATTCCGCAGCCGCTCCGGTAAAGGTGGTGACGGGGAGGGTGCTGATGCCAAGCTCGTCGGCTTCCTGACACAACCGGGCAGAAGACTTTTTACTTCTTACACTGATGAGCATATTGATTCCCGATGAGCTGTTGACCGGCCGGATAAAATCAGCGCCCCATTTGCTTAAAACGGATAGGACGGTCTGGAGCTTTTGGGAATACAGCGTTCGCAGTTTTTTAATATTTGTTTGGTACAAGCCCTTTGACATATAGATCGCCAGGGTAAGCTGCTCTGTTTTGGAGCAGGTCTGGGTGTAATCTCCGCGGATTGGGTCAAAGATGGCCGCCATATTGGGAGGCAGCACCATATAACTGATTTTAATGGATGGAAAGAGTGTCGTTGAGAAGGAGCCAAGGTAGACAACTCTCTGATTGTGGTCCAGACCCTGCAGCGATGGAATCGGCTTGCCGAAATACCGGAGTTCACTGTCGTAATCGTCTTCGATGATGATGCTGTCATTTTTCATTGCCCAGCCCAGCAGCTCATAACGTTTTCCGATGGGCATTACATAGCCGGTGGGAAATTGATTGGACGGGCTCACATAGACTGCGGAGCTGATATTGGCGGGCAGCCTGGAAATGGAGATCCCCTCCTTCCCGACGGGAACGGAGGTTATGGCAAAATCCCGGTCACGAAAGATGTTTCGCACCGGCAGATAGCCCGGCTCTTCGACGGTGACGTGCTTCATGCCCATCTTGATGAGAATGGTGCAAAGCTGCCCCATGATCTGCTGTGTCCCGGCACCGATGACAATCTGGTCGGGTGTGCAGGTTACTCCCCTGGACTGGTAAACATACTTGGAGATTTCATGCCGCAGTGCCATCTCTCCCTGAGAGTCGCCTTCCCTCAGGAGGAGGTGAGAGTACTCGGTCAGCACCTGATTGATGCATTTTTTCCACTTGACAAAATCAAAACAGGACACATCGAAATATTCGTTTTTCTCAAAATCGGAAAACGGATCTGCCTCCGGGAGCCGCACAGGTTTCTGAAAATCCGCACCCTCGTCCTTTCGTACACTTCCCATGCCGGCCGAAATTTTATTAACGAAATATCCCGACTGCGGCTTGCTGTAAATATATCCCTCAACCAAAAGCTGGTTATAGGCAAGTTCAATTGTGGTCAAACTAAGGTCAAGACTTTGTGACAGGCCTCTCAGCGAGGGCAGCTTTTCCATCGGAAGAATGCTTCCGTCAAGAATGGCGGTTTTCATATAGTGATAAAGCTGCAGATAGAGCGGTGCGGAAGAATTGTTCTGCAAATTTGGGATGATTGCTTTCATTGCAAACTCCTTTCGGCCTCAGCGTTAAAACTGTAGTTATAAAATATTGAATTACAATAAAACAATAACGGAGATTTCGATAAAATACAAGGAATACAGACTGACTGTATCTATAAAAATAATTAAAATTGCATATTTATTTAACTACAATTTAATAGTATTATAATACGGAAAACAGAGTGCGTCAATTCTAATAGATGGAACCAAAGGAGAGAATTTTTCATGATTGAGAACAAAGAGAAGACAACAAAGATCATAGTAGCGGGACTGATGATGGCAATGATTGTGGTTGCGACCATCTTGATTATCATACCGGTTCCCTTTGGAAACGGATATATTCATCTCGGCGACGCGATTATTTTTCTTTCCGTATTGATCCTGGGCTGGGAATACGGTGCCGTTGCGGCAGGTGTCGGCTCCGCACTGGCAGATATCCTCGTAGGATATGCAATCTGGGCTCCGTGGACACTTTTTATCAAGGGTG
>JAQUYZ010000044.1 GCA_028691625.1 Eubacteriales bacterium | reverse complement strand
TTATTCCAAATCGACTGCTGTCCCTGAAGCGATCACCATAAGCATGTTGCTGCCCTGGTTGCTGATTGCTTCATAATCCACTATTACACCAACAATACCATTTGCGCCCATGTCCGCTGCTCTTTGTTCCATTTCACGAATCGCCTGATTTCTCCCCATCACCAGCTCTTCCTCATAGGATCCGGATCTTCCGCCGAAAAAGTTTGTGAGTCCAGCCTTGAAATCCTTGATTACATTGATTCCGACGATAATTTCGCCAAAAACAATTCCTTTATATTCCCTGATTTTTTTCCCTTCAATGGAATGGGTGGTTACGGTCAACATGATTGCTCCCTCCTTTCATACTTTTTATGTAAAATTTAATTATTATTATAATTATATCAGAATTATACTTTTTGCATAGCCTTCCGGGTTCGAATCCCTCTGGGCGTAAAAAATGATACCCGCCATTTAGACGGGTATCATTTTGTGGTGCGCCCAGAGGGATTCGAACCCCCGACCTTCGCATTCGTAGTGCGCTACTCTATCCAGCTGAGCTATGGGCGCGCATCCATATCGCTATAGAGTACGGTGTAAATTATATAACAATGGGAGGCAGGTTGTCAAAACAAAATTCCAATAAATATTGATAATTATTCATTTTTCCCCGTCTTCCGTTCAGCGATCACAGCGTACAGGATTCCGCCTATGATCAGGGCACTGCCGATTACGAAGTTTAAACTGAGGACCTCACCCAAAATCAGCACCCCCAGAATTGCAGAGGTAAGGGGCTGTATTGGATAAAACAGGGAGCAGGTCGCGGCGTCGGCCAGCTCAAGCGCTTTGTTCCAAAACAACAGGCCTCCGGCAGTACATACAATTCCAATATAAAGCATCCAGATCACAACCGGCGACGTGATCTCCGAAAAATTGAATGCCGTCAGTTTCATCTCAAGAAGCGCTGCCGGCAGCGCAAAGACCAGACCGATCAGCATGCTGTAGATCGTCACTGTGATCGAATCATATTTTTGGCAGGAGAACCGTACCACCACAGAAGTCAGTGACCATGCGGCCATGGAAATGAAAGAAAATACAACGCCGATCACAGTATTCCCGCTTCCCAGATTTCCAATGATCACCACTGTTCCGATCAGTGTGATGCTCACTGCGAGCCCCTTGTGCAGAGTAATTCTTTCATGAAGAATCGGAATCGCCAGCAAAATGATCATTGCCGGATTCATCGAAGTGATCAGAGATGCCATGGATGCATTGCAGTAATGCGTTCCCAGCAATTGGAACCCGATGGCCAGAAAGTACCCGACAAATCCGATTAAAAAAAGATATTTGTAATCCTTTTTTTCTATTTCCGCCTTCGGATATCTCCTGTAAACAGCAAATAAAATGGAGAGCGCAATAAAATATCTTATAAAAAGCAGCGTAAAGCTAGGCACGACTTCCAGAACATATTTGCTCGCCACATAAAGGCTTCCCCATGAGGTCAGTGCTAATAGTAAATAGAGATATGCTTTATTTCGTTCTGTCATAATCGTATCCTAACACCAAATCAAATTCTGCATTAAAGTTCTTACAGACCAATTATACAAACACAAATTGGATCAGCACCATGTAGAGCACCGTGCCGCCAAGAATGCTGAGCAGGTTATTCTTCCGCCACAGGTGCAGGCCGGCTACCATTCCAACAGCAATGAGCTCCGGAATGCCAAAGGGGGCGTTTAAAACGGTGGTATTTCTCAGGCAATAGATGATCAGCATGCCCATAACAGCAGGAGGCAGGGTATTTCCAAGATACGTGACCACCTTCGGAGTCTCGCCTGTTCTGCTGAACAAAATAAACGGGGCAGCGCGCAGGGCGAAAGTAATCACTGCGATGATCAATATAATCAGGAGGGATTCACCAAAGCTTATTGTCATGGTATTTGGTCCTCCTTTTCCGTTATGATCAGCTTCTTATCTTCAATCTGCTTTCTTGCAAGCATGAGTGCGATCGCAATCAGAATCATGGACGGAATCACGAGGTTATCCGCACCGATGGCAAGTAATACGGCGACGGTGCCGCCCAGCCCGATCAGTGCAGGAATATGTGAGGAATAGGCTTTCCACTGATCGATGAATATCACAATAAACAGAGCAGTCATGGCAAAATCCATTCCCTGGGTATCAAAGGTGATCATTGATCCGGCCAGGGATCCGATTACGGAACCCAGTACCCAATAGGATTGGTTTAACAATGCAACGCAGAAATAGAATTTCTTTTCCTCCACACCAGACGGTGCTTGCTGACCGCAGAGCAGAGAATAGGTTTCATCGGTAAGCGCAAACGCCATGTACCATTTTGTCTTTCCCATACCGCTGAAGCGATCCAGGAAAGACAGTCCGTAGAAGATGTGCCTGAAATTGACCACCAAAGTCATAACCGCAATTTGGATCAGACCGATTCCTCCGGAAAAAAAGCTGACGGCGATAAATTGCATCGCGCCTGCATAAACGACAAGGCTTGTGAAAAATGCCCATATAAAGTTGTATCCTGCGTTTTCAAATAACAGTCCAAAGGCAATCCCTATCGAAAGGTACCCGAGCAAAACGGGTATTGTCACCGGAAAAGCAGCCCTGATTGCTTGTTTCATTTTTATGTGCTCTCTTGTCTTTCACGATTTTTATGCAAAAATATTCTGAATTATAGTATACTAAGAGTAACAGATTTTTTCAATGTGTTTCTCCGGGGGGGGGATTGAGATCGATGAATCATATTAAGAAAGCAGGCATTATCACGGGGGCGGTTGTCGGCGGTGCCATCGGCGGGACCATATCCTTCGTCGGCAAGATGACCCGACAGAAATTTATCGATGAGCTGGGAGAAAGTATTGTAGATTCGACTATATTGACCGGCGGTATCGCTGGCGATATCGCAAGTGGCGCGACCAATGTGATCTCCGGAAGGATACAGAACAGAAGCAGCAAGGTGGAGGAAGGAAAGGAAGAATTGTTTTCAGCAGGAAATCAGGTAGTCCAGAATTTCGTTCATAATGTTCATACAGTTGTTGACAACAGCGGTGAAATTCTGGAAGGTGTGAAAGAGAAAGACCGCAGAAAGGTTGTGCGAGGTGCCAAGACCCTGGTAAAGGTTGCCGCTGTGGGCGTCATTACCGTTGGACCCATTAAGATCAAGACTGATGAGGCGGAAAAGGTGTGTACACCATCAAAGCATGATTCTCCGTGATATATTCTCCATCCACGAAAATCACAAAAAAAGACTATCCTGATCCTGTCTTCAGGATAATCTTTCATTAAATAGAATTAATGAAGCGTAAATGCAGCCTATGTAATTTCTCACTCCACCTTGGCAGGGGTAAACATTTCCCGCAGAACTTCCTGTCCGGAAGGCCATGGATCCATAATAGTCCAAAACCCGACACCGGCAAGATTGTATTCATTGACAAGCTCTAATTTTGCTCTCATGCTTCTTGCATCTTCAAACCAGACGATATGCCTGCGCCCCTGCGCATCTGTATACTCATAAAACGGTGATTGTGCCGTTTCATCATACTGAATCACAGCTCCCACCTGCTGTGCCCTTGCCATCGCTTCGGGAATAGAGAGGTTTTCCGCTTCCGACTCGCCCCTCACATAGGGAAGCGTCCAGTCATATCCGTAATTCGGGATTCCCATCAGGATTTTTGACCGGGGAATCTCAGTTACCGCATAGTCCAGTACTCTTCGAACCGCATCGATCGGTGCCACGGCCATAGGCGGGCCGTAGGTGTATCCCCACTCGTAGGTCATCAGCATCACCAGATTTGCAACAGACCCTATACCGCCATAATCATGTCCTCCATAGAGCAGTCCCGGCTGATCTGCGGAAGTCTTCGGAGCCAATGCCGCAGTTACGATAAATCCTGCAGGATTTGCTCTGGCAGCTGTCTCTGAAATCAGAGCAGTATATAGATCCCGGTCCGCTCGGTTGACAAATTCCAAATCAAAATCGACACCGTAGTACTCTTTGCGTTCCATTTCCGCTATAATATTCGTAGTCAAGCGCTCTCTTGCAGCGGGATTGTTCAGCATCAGACTTGCCAGCACATTGCTGAAATTACCCTCCGCATCGAGTGGCGTCAATACCATAAGCGGCTGAACTCCATGCGGTCTTATAATATCAAGTACTCTTTCATCATCTAACGGCAGCAAATCTCCCTGCGGAGTAAAACCGTAGCTGAATGAATAATAATAGGTTAAATCCGGCATCCAAGATTCAAGGACGCCTTGATTAATAAACGGATAGGCGTATCCGATTACAATTATGCTCCCATATTGCGATGCTCTAATGTTATACCAAGGCATAACTTCACCTCCCTTACCTACAGAATATGTCTGCAGGGAAGCAATTATGACCTTCTTTATTCCTGATAGACTATGGCGGAACCCTCTGCTTCCATGGCCGGCTTGCCGACATACGCAAATGCTGTTGCGGACATCAGGGCAAGCACAATCAATGTAATTGTGATGATTTTCAATGTATCTCCTGTTCTCATTTTTCCCTTCCTGTTTCTCTTTGTACACCTTTTGTATCAATAAGACGGTTTCTATAAAAAAAAAGTTCCATCCAAAGATCAAAAAATGAAGAATGAAACCGAAAAAACATGATAAAAACACCCGGCAAATTTTGCCGGGTGCCTCTGTCTTATGAGAATCGATCGAATTTCCTGATCATGAATCCCTTTTATCATCTGTTTTTTTATGTCCGTATTTTGCCTTTCCCTGAATTTCGGGTACGGGTTTCTGATCATTTCGGGGGATGTGGAGCTTATGGTTGCTTTCCGTTCCATGCGGCTCCTCAGGATCCGGTCTTCTCATTCCTGCCTTCGCCATTCACGATTCCTCCTAAACGTCATTATGCTTGATGGACTGTTTTTTTGCGTTTCTATTCTGATTTTGATTTTCCCGGGTCAAAGGTGTCTGATCGTTTGCCTTTTTCTTTCTCACTGACTTTGTATCCACCTGGCTGTCCTTTGCCATACTATCCTCCTTATTTGTATAAATGATTCCGCTGCTTGACAGCAATCGATTACCCATAGTATGACCCATACTCAAATTCATATTCGCTTACTGGAGTACCAGCGTATCGATTTGCTTCAGACTTTCATAGTCATAGGAGGTGATGCGGCCATCCTGCACATAATAGAGCTCATCTTCGATATAGAGCAGCCGCCTCGCATACGGGATGTCGCTGCCATAAACTCCGGAAGGCTCTGAATCAAGAATTCCCTTCAATGACAGCTTGTTCCCGCGATAACTCATGATGACAGCGGATTGTCGATAACCCCTCTCCGGGTTTTCTGAGCCCAGATAAGCGTCAATGGCTACTCTTTCTTTGGATGAATCCAGCATGATCGCCTTGTGATTATTAAGTGCTTCCGAGCTGCTTCCCTCGTCTCCTGCAACATACTTTGATATTTCTTTCGGTTTCCCCATGTCGGAGACGTCAAAGAGTGAGAATTTAATACCGCCCTGACGGGTTCCGACCACAACATCTTTCCCGCTGTTATCCTTGCGGTATAGTTCATAGGTGTCAGCTCCGATCCCCAGAAGTAAATCCTCTCCAACGGGATGAAGGTAGCTGCTGAACCCCGGCACCTTCAGTTCTCCCGTTAAAACTGGATTCCTTGGATCGGACAGGTCAAACACAAATAACGGATCCATCGTCCGGAAGGTAACAACATAACCTTTGTCACCCATAAACCTGACAGAATAAATGGATTCCCCCTTTGCCAGATCTTCCACCGAGCCGGATACATTGAGCGACTGGTCGAGAATATACAAGCTGTTGCTTCTCTTTTCCCAGTCGGTCGTAGCAACTCTAAGATGCTCTTCATGTTCATCCATGGAAAACTGATTGAGCAGATAGCCCGGTACGTCTCCTGAGCCTGCGTAACCGATCTTCATTCCCGCAAGCTCGAATTTAATAATTGAAGTATCAGCGGTATTATTATTGAATGCCAGATATAAGGCGGCATCATTCATATACAGAGTCGCACCGTAAGCGGTGATCGCCTCAACCTCTGTCTTTTCCTCATTATCAACGTTAATCGCTGAGACAACCAGATAGCCGGAAGAAGGATGACGCGGCATAATCATCACATCATCAAGTTCCATTGGGAATGTTTTATCGCTGACGGCTGTATCCTTCATCAACGGAAGTACGATCCCATCGGCAGGGTAGGTATTCGTTACCAGATAAACAATCTCCCCATTTTTCCTGCTGGACTGATAATACCCCTCCATCTCATGCCCTTTCAGGAAAACAGGCTTCAGGGGATTGGATATGTCATAAATATCCACATAACTGTAAGTCTTGGACGAATCATAATCATATTGGGGCATACTTTCCATCCCGCTGCTATTTGAAACAGGCCGGATCGGCTTATCCTCACGATACGAGTATTCCGATCTGGTGCCAAGCAGGATCAGCCTGCTGTTGTCTACATAGATTTCATTGACATTCTTGCCGGCTGACAGCCTGATCGCCGTATCGTCACTCAGCTTGCCGTTATCCGCCCCAACGATCCGAACCGCATTGTTCCCGGCAATATAGATGTACTTGCCGTCCGTCTTTACAATATCCGCCTCATCGATGCCAGCAACCTGTACATTGGTTGTCGAATAGGAGTCACTGCCGGAACCGGACTGAGCCATGTCTGCCGGAGCAGCACTTTCATTGGCTGTTCCGTCGCTTTCAGGCGTTCCGAAGTTGGTAACAGAATCCTTCGCATACGACATATTCCTTTGTGCAGATGTAAGAACCTTCTCAAGCGCCTTCATGGTTCTTGCTTTCACAGCCTCGCCTATCTTTGCCTTGATTTCTTCCGTCAGCTCTGTATTCGACTTCAGATTCAGCGCATCATCCGCCACGGCGATCACCCTGTCATGATAGGATACTGTCTTCCCTAAAACATTTTCACAGATTACTCTGAGAGGAACCATGGTGCGGCCGTCTATAATCAGAGATTGGGAATCCATGCTGTATTCCTTTTTCTGCTGTCCGTCTCCGATGATGTATTTTTTGCTGCCGACAGGAAAGTAATACTGTTTCCCGCCGTACTGAATGACAGCCTGCTTCTCCTCCTGGTCATAGGTTACCTCAGCTCCAAAATATTCCGACATGGCCCGCAGCGGGAGTAAGGTTCTCGATTCTATCACAGTCGCTCCCAGATCCGGATTTGACGGATCAAGCATTTTCACCTCCCCCTTTGACAAGACCAAGGGACTCCCTGTGTACAGGTATACCTCATCTCCGGTGGGCTCGCTTTTGCCGGATTCGTTTTGATTTGCCGCCAGTGCCAGAATCGTTCCGGACAGTATAATTATTACGATCAGAACTCCGTACAGGAATGGTTTTTTCCGCATATCAATTTCTCCTTTCTTTTCTTATCGTCATTTCATTTATCACCGATTTTATCTCTTTGACGATAGGATCTGTAATAATGTTCCTGCATCGTGATCCCGCTGAAAGATATTGAAGAGATTTTAAGAAGGGAGACATTCAATGAAAAAACTGATTATTATTTTAATTGCCAAATACCTGAATTATATGGACGGTGTACTATTCGGCAGCGTCGAATATGAACACGACACGGAAAAACGAAATGTATTCCAAAACCATATCGATGAGCTGGTATCCGAAGCGGAACGCAACCTTAACCAATAAGAATCTTTTCAAAAAGACAGCCCGAAAATGCAGCTGCATTTTCGGGCGATCGTTATTCGTTGATTTCTTCCAATGATTTACCCATGGTTTCCTTGCCGAAAACCGCCACGACGATGGCAACGATGGCGAAGACGGCAGTGAGCAGAGCGAAAATATAGCCAAATCCGGTTTCCTCCCCGTATCGACTGTAAATGACCGGTACAACCAACGGTGCGGCAAAGGCACCGATTCTGCCGAACGCAGCCGCCCATCCTGTCCCGCTGGCTCGTGCCGCGGTCGGATATACCTCCGGCGTATAGGCATATACACATCCCCAGGCTCCAAGACTGAAGAAATAGAGCAGAGATCCATAAAGAAGAACCTGCGTTGTGGAATCTGCATGACCGAACAGCCAGGCTGCGATGGCGGTACCTGCAAAATATATGCTGAGCACCCATTTTCGCCCGATTTTTTCTACCAGATACGCAGCACTGAAGTATCCGGGCAGCTGGGCAAGACACATGATCAAAGTGAATTGAAAGCTCTTGACCAGTGCAAAGCCTTGTGCCATCAGCAGGGACGGCGTCCATAATACAAAGCCATAGTATCCGAAATTAATACCGATCCAGATCACCCACAGCACAAAAGTGCTCCTGACATATTTCCTTGACCATAGATCTCCCAGAGACAGACGCGGAGCTGTGTCCTTGGTCTCCCCATGGGAAGAATCCACTTTCGGGTATTGATCGAGGTTTGCCTCTTCCTCCATCTTTCGGACCAGGAGATCCGCCTCCTCACCTTTTCCTGTAGCTTCAAGAAAACGAGGAGATTCCGGAACCGCTCTTCTTAAATATGCTGCAAACAATGCCGGCAGGGCTCCTACCCAGAATGCCACACGCCAGCCATAGACCGGGATCAGCAGGTACGCGACCAGGGCAGCCAGGATCCATCCCCAGGCCCAAAAGCTTTCCAGAATAATTACGTTACGTCCCCTTATTTTTTTTGGAGAAAACTCACTGATCAGCGTCGAAGCTGCGGGCAGTTCGCCGCCGAGTCCAAAGCCTGTGCAGAATCTCAATGCCAGCAGTATAGGATAATTCATCGCAAAGCCGGATAAGCCGCTGGCGACACCGTAAATAACAAGTGTCCACATCACGACAGCTCTTCTTCCCCATTTATCAGCAGCCATTCCCGACAGAGCTGCACCTAAAATCATGCCGAGCATACCTGCGCTGCCCAATAATCCGACCTGTCCCGGCGTTAATTGCCAGTCCGCTCCAATCGCAGCCATCACTCCGGATACCATTCCCTGATCCATTGCATCGAACATCCAGCCGAGTCCTGTGATAAACAGGATCTTCTTAAGCATGGGTGTTGACGGCAATCGATCAATACGATTTGCAATATGATACACTTTAATCTCTCCTTTTTCATAAGCTTGCACAATTTGCGCAGAAACGAGCCGCAGCGCAAATCGTCAGTCTGTATTAACACATGTATATATATCTGTCTTGTCATCTGATACAGTCTACCATATCCACATGAAACAATCAAGAGAT
>JAQUYZ010000043.1 GCA_028691625.1 Eubacteriales bacterium | reverse complement strand
CGACCTTGTCAAGGTGGGAGACACAACAATCAATGAGAGTGAGCTGGAACAATATGTGGCACTTTTTACATTTGTTCAGGGGATTGATACTACGCAATTCCCGGAAGACAGCATGAAGGACATCAAGATGCAAATACTGGATGACATGGTTTCCTTGGAGTGCATCAAGCAGAAATACGCGGGAAAAGAGGATGAAGTTCTGCCCGACACGATAGAAGCGGAGCTGAAAACTTTTATAGACAAGGCAAGAGATACTAAGGAGATCAATGGTTATCTGGATGAGAATCAGATCACTGACGAAACATTGACCGATTTTTTCTACAACCAGTATTACAGACAGGCTTATTTTGATGAGATAGAGGCTGGAATGACGACTCTTGATGCGGATGCAAAGGCGTATTACGAGGCAAACAAGGAAAGCTTTCAAGTGGATGAGGTTACCGCGAGCCATATCCTGGTAGCGGAAGAAGCAACGGCAAAAGAGATTTTGGCGAAGCTTGAGTCCGGTTCAAAATTTGAAGATCTGGCCAAGGAATATGGAACAGACGGTACGAAGGATAAGGGCGGCAGCCTGGGTACCTTTGGAAGAGGGCAAATGATTAAGGAATTTGAAGATGCTGTCCTTGCAATGAAGCCGGGTGAAATCAGCGAACCGGTAAAAACCGAGTTTGGGTATCACATTATCAAGCTGACGGACAAGAATCAAGGCACAAGAACATACGATGAAGCGAAGGATTCCATAATTTCAAACCTTGTAAGTCAGGAAGCCCAAAAACAAGTAAACACGTTGAAAGGGAATGCAAAAATAGAATACCTAACCGAAGAGTATAAAGCAAGCAAAGAAGGCTGAGGAAACGGAAACCCCTTGTAAGTTATGCATAGACGATTGAGAACGAGACCGTTTCAAAGTTTGTGCAGACCTCCTGGTTGTTATGAAACAACCAGGAGGTCTTTTATATTCCGGCAAGGATAAATTTTATCTCTTTCGAACAGGAGTCCAGACTTCACTATACGCATAGTCTTTTTTATGCTCATCCATTTTAGTGAAAGAAAAAGCAGGGGCATTGATGACTTCGTAATCAGAAGAAGGAAGCCATTCTGAATATATTTTTGCCATAGTCTCTTGTAACATAGAAGGAAATGATCCTTCATTCGGAAATACTGCCCAGGTGCCGGCTGCGACGGGTACTTTTTCTAATAGAGCACTAACTTGGTCTTCCGTTGTTAAAATGCCTATCATATGAGTTAAATCTCCTTCTTCTTTTAAGAAATCAGCATCAGCGTCATAAGATGCATTGACAATTTCATAAGGCTCTATATTTTGAAGAGCATGCATTTCTTTTTTTTGTTTGTCCGTTATGCTTTTTGCAAGATTTACAATCTCGCTATTAACGCCTTCAAATTGCATAGGAACACGTTTGGTTACACCGACTAAATAAAACGCTGGTTTGTCTACAATTCTAAATTCCATATTATTTCCTCCCTTGACGGTTATTATGAATGAAAGTTTGGGAAATGATTTGCTGATGTTTTTTTTTATTACATCCGAGGGTAAAAAACCACTCCATTTTTTAAATGCTCGTGTAAAGCCATCGATTGACTGATAACCATATTTAAAAGCAACATCCGTCACTTTTTCTCCATGCAATAAATCTTTGTTTGCTTCCGACAATTTTCTGTTTTTGATATATTCACTAAGCGTCATTCCTGAAATATAAAAGAAGATCTTCCTGAAGTGATAGTCAGAAACACCGGCATATTCAGAAATTAACTCAAGAGACAAATCATCGGTTAAATGATCTTCAATATAGTCTATTACATGATTTAATTCGTTTAACATTATCTCCCTCCTTTTCATATCTACATCATACCAAAGCCGCTTTCATGTTGCTCGACTTTTTTATCCCTAAAAATATCGAATCATAGTAAAAAATAGGTATGATACTCATAAAAATACTCCTTTCTGACATAAACTTATTTGTTTATTCTTGTCAGAAAGGAGCGATTAATTTAGTTTAAGCACGGAATAAAAGCTTGGAATTCTCCCTGCTAGAATTTAAAATCTGTCGGGTCGTTTCCAGCGCCGCCGCAGCCGCAATGTCTGTTTCTGTAAGTCATTTCATCCATCACATCATACGTACGCTTTCTTTTCATGTCATTCTCACTGAGTATATCATCCAAGTCATCCGTCAATTCACACAAGCCTTTTTCAATATGCTGCAAGCCTTCGTGAATTGCTTTGATCCCCTCACAAACCCTGCGTTTACAGACGTCACACAAGCCCTTCTGGACACACCTGATCCCTTCTTTGATGTCACAAATGGCTTCTTTCATTTCTTTTCTGTCCCTGCAGTCATTGTCGTACTCAAGATCCTTTAAACCATCTAAGATGTAGCATATGCCCTTTTCTAACTTACATAGCCCTCTGTTGATCGCTTTCACACCATCCTGTATACAACAGCTGCAGAGACAATCCAGTCCTTTATAGATATCCTTGATCCCCTCTTTGAGATAGCAGATTCCCTTTTGAATATCTTCAATGCCTGCAAGGCGATCACGATCGCAGCCGCACAAATCATATTTACAATTGTACATATCTCTTAACCTTCTTCTTAATAAGAATCACCTTAATTGGTGTAGTACATTATATGAAGAGAGATGAAAAGTGTCCGTCGAAGCCGTATGATTAAATGCAAAATATGCGCTTGCCTGGCGCATATTTTATCAACTTTCCATTTGCCTTGCCAAAAAGCTGGCACCGATTTCCGCGGCTTTCAGTTCCGTATCTCCCAAAGGAGTGCTGCTGTCCTTCGACAGGATTACGATTGATCCAATTGCATCTCCCTGAGATACAATCGGAACAAGAATCTGTGATTCAAATTCCGTCGGAGTGTCTTCGTCTGCCGTTATCGCGCAGAGCGCGCCTTTCTCAAGTACAACCTTGCTTATTTTTTCATGGATTACCTTTTCCAGATCCTTGCCGATTCTCTTTTCAATAAAGTCTTTTTTCGGTCCACCTGAAACGGCGATGATGTGATCAGTATCTGAAATCAAAACCAGATCCCCCAGAACATTGTTGGCACAGTCTGCATATTCTCCTGCGAATTGGCTTAATTCGCTGATCGGCGAGTATTTCTTCAGAATAACCTCTCCTTCTCTGTCAGTGAATATTTCAAGTGGATCTCCCTCACGAATTCTCATGGTTCTTCTGATTTCCTTTGGAATAACTACACGCCCAAGATCGTCAATTCTTCTAACTATTCCTGTTGCCTTCATTTGATCTTCCTCGCTTTCTAAATCAAATTTACCTTTATTTCCTATGAAAATAGTATCTGTAGTCGGGATGTATTTATTCAAACATTTTTTCTGCTGTTGTTTTTTCAGTATTAATGTTATAATGATTCCGTCAATTTTAGTGCGGCGAAGCCGCATTGGCGGCGTTGCCGTAAGGTAGAATCAATATATTATGCTCGGCGTTGCTCGCATAATATAATGGACGCGAGCGTTTTGCATGACTAAATGATTCCGTCAATTTTAGGTGCGGTGGCCCTTAAAAAATCAGAAGAGGAGGATTTGGATAACGATGTTATTTAAAAACATAACAATATTAGATGCGGATTTAAATCGCAGAGACAATATGTATGTAGGTATAAAGGGTGAGACCATTGACTATATTGATACAGTAGAGCCAAAAGAGGATTACGGAGATCAGTATGACGGAAAAGGCAGACTTCTGATGAGCGGTTTTTTCAATTCCCACGCCCACACGCCTATGACCCTGCTGAGGGGTTATGGAGAGAATATGTCCCTGCAGGACTGGCTTACAAAGAGAATCTTTCCCTTTGAAGACAAACTGAACGGAGAAGCAGTATACGCCGGCATGCTGCTTGGGATCGCCGAATCCTTGCGGTTCGGAATCGTTTCCACAACAGATATGTATTATTTCGGCGATGAAATGGCAAAAGCGATTTTGGAATCCGGAGTAAAGAATAATCTCGGACGGGGCGTTGTGAATTTTTCCGAAGACGGAGATATTAGTGACCTTCAGGGGTTTCAGGAAACGAAACATCTTTTTGAGACCTACCACAACGCAGGAAACGGAAAACTAAGGGTTGACATCAGTCTGCACGGAGAATATACCTCCAATCCGAAGACAGCGCTTCATCTTGCCGAATATATGAAATCGGTCGGCGCAAATATGCACGTCCATGTTTCTGAAACGGAATTCGAACAGGAAGAGTGCAAAAAGAGACACGGCATGACACCGGTTCAGTACTTGAGCAGAAATGGCCTCTTTGACACAAAAGCAACCGCCGCTCATTGCGTATGGCTGGAGGAGGAGGATTTTGACATCCTTGCGGAAAAAGGAGTAACCGTTGCGAGCTGCCCGATCAGCAATCTGAAGCTGGCCAGCGGTGTGTGCAATATACCGCTTTTACTGAAAAAAGGAGTCAATGTTGCCATTGGGACCGATAGTGTCGCAAGTAACAACAGTTTAAATATGATAGAAGAGATGAAGGTTTTTGCGATTGTAAACAAGGGAAAACAGTTTAATCCGACACTGATCACTCCGAAGGAAACCATAAGAGCTGCAACCTTTGCAGGGGCAAAGGGACAGGGACGCGATGACTGCGGCAAGCTGGCTGTCGGGTTTAAGGCAGACCTTGTTGTGATGGACCTGTCACAGCCGAATATGCACCCCGTTCATGATCTGGCCACCAATCTGGTTTATTCCGCTTCCGGCAGTGATGTGCTGCTGACCATGGCGGACGGCAGGATCCTATATCAGAATGGAGAATATCGAACGATTGATATTGAAAAGACGATCTATGAGGCAGGAAAATCAACAAATAGAATTCTGGGAGAACTGAAATAGAATGGCAAAAAAATCGTTTATGCAGGGAGCAGTGATTCTTGGAATCGCAGGAATTATCATTAAGGTAATGGGTGCATTTTTCAGGATTCCCCTTGCCAATTTAATCGGGGATGAAGGGATGGGCTACTATCAGACGGCCTATCCTATTTATGTGCTTTTTTTAACCCTTGCGACTGCGGGGATTCCGATTGCCATCTCCAAGATGGTATCGGAGAGAGTTGCCGTTGATCACCATTACGAAGCATACAGAGTGTTCCGTGTTTCCTTTATTCTTCTCTTTTCCATTGGAATCATTTCATCGGCCATCTTATTTTTCGGGGCGGGGCAGATCGTGAATGCGATTGGAAATCCCGGGGCAAAATACGCAATGATGGCGATCGCTCCGGCTTTATTATTTGTTCCGATTATGGCTGCATACAGGGGCTACTTTCAGGGGCTCCAGGATATGAAACCCACCGCGACCTCCCAGGTTGTAGAACAATTTTTTCGGGTTGCCGTCGGACTGACACTGGCATATTTGCTGGTCAGCCGGGGCAGGGATTTTGCAGCTGCCGGCGCTTCCTTCGGCGCGACTGCCGGCTCTGTAACTGGACTTATCGCTATAGTCGGTATCTATTATTACAAGAAAAACAGTCTCCGGGGAGATGTAGAGAGAACCTATCACAGCAGCACAGAGAAAAGCAGTGAGATTCTGGCTAAGATCTTTATGATTGCTGTTCCTGTAACCATCGGAGCTGCTATCATGCCCATCATGAACACCATTGATGTGGGTATCGTCATGCGAAGACTGCAGGAAACCGGTTGGACGGAAGAAGCGGCCAACGGACTGTATGGGCAGCTCACAGGTATGGCCGGTCCGCTGATCAACTTTCCCCAAGTGCTGACGCAAGCCATTGCCATGAGCCTGGTTCCGGCCATCGCAGCAGCCTATAAGCAAAAGGACATGATATTTTTGAACTATAACGTCCGTTTGGGTGTCCGAACGGCGATTTTGATCGGACTTCCATGCGCGCTGGGATTGATGACCTTGTCAGAGCCCATCATGCTGTTGCTGTATCCGTTTCAGAAGGCCAGTGCGGTCAGTGCCGCACCTTGTCTGTTTATTATGGCCTTCGGCGTCATTTTCCTTTCGACAGTTCAGACGCTGACAGGTGTCTTACAGGGTCTGGGAAGACCGGTGATTCCGGTAATCAATCTGTTCATCGGAGCGGTTGTAAAGGTAGCGCTTACCTATACGCTGACGGGAATTGGAAGCATCAATGTAAAGGGTGCAGCGATTGGAACGGTGGCCGCTTACATTGTTGCATCCGCCTTGAATATCATTGCAGTGAAAAAGTATACCGGAGTGAAGTTTGACCTGATGCTTACTTTTGTAAAGCCGGTTACGTCCGCTCTGGTCATGAGTGCTGCGGTGTGGGTCAGCTTCCGGATCCTGTACGGATTCTTTGGAAGTGCGCTGTCAACGGTCATTGCGATCCTCATCGGCGTAGTTGTATACTGCATGATGCTCTTTATCACCAAATCAATAAAGAAGGAAGAACTGAGAGTGCTGCCGAAGGGCGGAAAAATCTTGAATTTGATTAATAAATTGAAAAAGTAATATTCAGTAAGTATAAAGGGAAAACAATGAGAGAAAAATACGCAAAGTACTATGAAGAAGGAAAAACAGCAGAAGAGGCCATCGGAAGGCTTATTGATATCATAGCGCTGCTTCGCAGTGAGGAAGGCTGTCCCTGGGACAAGGCACAGACCCATCAAAGCATTCGCTCCTGCCTCCTTGAAGAGGCCTACGAAGTAGCAGATGCAATCGACAACGAGGATTTTGACAATCTTGAGGAGGAGCTTGGTGATGTATTGCTTCAGGTGGTTTTTCACGCAGGACTGGGAAGTGAGGAACAGAAATTCGATCTTCGTAGTATTGCCAACAAGGAATGCGAGAAAATGATCCGTCGCCATCCTCATGTTTTTTTAAACAAAAATCTAGAAAGTATTGACAAAGCCCTTGAAAAATGGGAAAATGTGAAAAGAAAAGAAAGGGGAACCGCAACATATACAGATTCCATGATGAATGTACCGAATGCATTACCTGCTTTGATACGAAGTTATAAGATTCAGAGAAAGGCTGCGGAAGTGGGATTCGATTGGGACGATGTAAGTGAGGCGTTCTCAAAAGTGAAAGAGGAGACATGCGAGCTCCTTGAGATTTACCGGGGAAACGACGAAGCCAGCATAAAAGAAGAAGTTGGAGACCTATTATTCGCGGTTGTGAATGTAGCTAGATTCCTGGGAGTAAATCCAGAAGAGGCTTTGAACTTTACTTCATCTAAGTTTATTGATAGATTTGGTTACATTGAAAACACAGCCAAGCTTCAAGGAAAACGATTAGAAGATATGAGCCTTGAGGAAATGGACAAGCTGTGGGAGCTGGCAAAAGCTAAGAAACAAAATCTTTAATAAAGGAAAGTGCGGTAAAGGGAAGTTTCACTTCAAACCAATCAAATTTTAATAATTAAAGGAGGTTATGTTCGGTGAATAAAGCAGAATTAGTTGCTAGCGTAGCAGAAAAAACAGGTTTTACAAAGAAAGATGCTGAGGTTGCAGTAAATGCATTCGTTGCAAGTGTTGAGGGTGCTCTGGTTAAGGGCGATAAAGTACAGTTAATTGGATTTGGTACTTTTGAAACTCGTCAAAGAAAAGCAAGACAGGGAAGAAATCCCAGAAAACCTGGTGAAGTTATAAAGATTGCGGCTGCAAAGGCTCCAGTATTCAAAGCTGGAAAAGCTTTGAAGGATGCAGTAAACAAATAACAAGGCTGAAACATTTGTTGACTTGTTGAAACGCGCAGATGAAAGAAAATTTTCTACAATCGAAAATTTTCAATGGATGCGTTATAAGGAATTATTTTAAAAAGGCAGCATCAGCTGCCTTTTTTTCGCAGCTTAAGCTGCAAAAGGGGTAAGTATGCGAATCGATAAATTTTTAAAAAATTCAAGACTGATTAAACGCAGAACCATAGCAAAAGAGGCCTGCGAACAGGACAGAATCTTCATCAACGGGAAAGCTGCAAAACCGGGCAGTGAAGTTAAGGTTGGAGACGTCATCCTGATCCAGTTCGGCAATGCGCAAATCAAGGCAAAGATCCTGGTGTTATCCGAACACAGCACCAAGGAAGCAGCGACTTCCATGTACGAAATCGTTGATTGAACCTCCCTAAGACTGAAGTCACGGGTGTGCCTTCCTTACTCCATAAACAGTAATAAAATAGAAACCTCCAGGCAATACTATAAGTAATATTGCTTGGAGGTTTTTTCATGAAAATCGGAATTCCCGGTGGACTGCTATATTATCGGTATGAGCCCTTTATCAGGACTTTTTTTAATGAAATGGAGGTTAATACGGAGTACTCGACCAAATCGAACAAAGAAATCATAGATCTTGGTACCCGAAATTGTGTTGATGAGGCCTGTCTTCCCATGAAGCTGTTTCATGGTCATGCAGCAAAACTGCAAAAAACCTGTGATGTCATCGCGGTTCCAAGAATCATGAGCTGTGAATTCGGGGAGTCCATCTGTCCCAAGTTCCGGGGACTACCGGAGCTTGTGGAAAGCGGCACAGGGAAATCCAACCTGATCTTCACGGATCCGATCTATATGAATGATATGGCAAAGCTGAAAAACGCATTGAAAAAAGGCGGCCGAAAAATCGGCGTGCCGGATTACCGGCTGGAAAAAGCCTTTCGGTCAGCAACAGAAAACCAGCGGAATACAAGCTTCGGACTGAATGAAACAGGCTATCGACGTAAAGTTTTTCTGGCAGGCCATCCCTACAATATATATGATACTTTTGCCAATCTGAATCTGCTCCAGAAGCTGCATCAGCTCGATATCGGAGCAGTCACGGAAGAATGGGTTAACAGGTTCGAAATGATGGAGGAACTCACCGGTTTGATCAAGCGTCCCTACTGGTTTTTCTTCATACACAATTATGCTCCTGCCATAGTGCTGATGAAACGAAAAGAAATAGACGGAATTATCTATGTTTCCTCTTTTTGCTGCGGTACCGACTCTATCACCATAGATATGATAAAAAATCGCATCGGAAATTTCCCGTTTCTCGTGCTCAAGCTGGATGAACAGACGGGTGAGGCAGGATTCAATACCAGGCTGGAAGCCTTCCGGGAGGTGCTGAAATGAAGATCACATTCCCGCATATCGGAGATGCACATTTGATCGGACGAATTTTTTTTGCAGAAATCGGAATTGATGTCGTTACACCCCCGCCCAATTCGATCCGCGTTCTCGAGAAGGGAAGCGAGGTCTCCCCAGAGGAGATCTGTATCCCATTTAAGCTTATGGTTTCAAATCTCA
>JAQUYZ010000042.1 GCA_028691625.1 Eubacteriales bacterium | reverse complement strand
TCGGTTTTTGAAAGCCCATCCCAACCTTCTTGCGCAGTTCGATGATATCATACCAGTTTCCGTAAATGTCCCTGTTATCAAATTGGATGATTCCTTCAATCGTGACACCCTGAATCAGATCATTCATCCTGTTCAGCGTTCTTATAAAGGTCGATTTGCCGCAGCCTGACAGGCCGATCAGCGCAGTGATCTTATTCCCGTATATGGTCATATCGATCTCCTTCAAGGCCTGAAAGCTCCCATAGTAAAGATTCAGCTTCTCTATCTCAAATTTTATATCGTTGTGGTCTGTTTTAAAATTAGCTTTCATCGTTTCCTCCAAGTCTGCTGCTGATCAGGTTTGCCGCGGTATTGATCAGCAGCACGATAATGATCAAAAGCGCTGCGGTCGCATAGGTTTTCTCCTGGGACAGCCCCTCCGCCGCCAGTATATAAAGATGAACCGACATAGTTCTCGTGGAATCAAAAAGTGAGGTTGGAATTCTCAGTGATCCCCCCACAGTCAGCATGACTGCGGCAGTTTCCCCGATTGCTCTCCCGATCCCAAGAATCAACCCGGTCAAAATTCCAGGTTTGCAGCAGGGAATAATCACTTTTACAATTGTCTGCCACTTTGTGGCACCAAGGGACAGGCTGCCCTCCCGGTAAGCCATGGGCACTGTTTTCAAAGATTCCTCCGTTGCCCGGATCAGAGTCGGCAGCACCATCAGTGCCAGGGTCAGTCCGCCGGAAATGACAGACCATCCCATTCCAAGAAAGATCACGAAAAATGCAAAGCCGAACAGTCCGAAGATGATGGAGGGAATTCCCGCCAGGATCTCCGTAAAAAACCGTATGATTATTACCCCTTTCCCATTGCTTGCGTATTCGGTAAAATAGATCGCAGCCGCGATACCGATCGGAGTCGCGATCAGGATACCGACTCCGGTGACCATCAGCGTGCCGATGACAACAGAGAAAATTCCTCCCTCTTTTCCCATTCTCCTCGGTTCCTGCGTTAAAAATTCAAGATTGATATGGGAAAGTCCATTTGCCAGAATATAACCGATAATAATAATAAGAGCGGCCAGAGTAATCGCGGCCAGTAATCCGATACCGCCGTAGAACATGATATTCCTGACAGTTTTTAAATCCTTAAGCTTATTTCCATTCATCATACGCTCCATCAGCTCGCCTTCCCTCCCAGTCCTCTCATGCTGAACTGTGCGATCATATTGAGCAGCATGATGATAAGAAACAAAATAATTCCCACTGCAAAGAGTGCCTGCTGATGCGTCGGGGACGCATATCCCATTTCCATTGCAATCGTTCCTGTCAAGGTTGCCACCGGATCCATGATGCTGCCGGGTACCTTCGCCATATTCCCCGTAATCAGAATCACTGCCATGGTCTCCCCAATCGCTCTGCCCATCCCGAGGATAATTGAAGAAAGAATACCCGACTTTGCCGCAGGGATGAGCACCCTTACAATCGTTTCACCCTTATTGGCGCCCAGTGCCAGAGACGCTTCCTTAAATTCTCTCGGCACCGCCGAGATTGAATTTTCTGAAATGCTGACGATGGTCGGCAATATCATAATCGCAAGGATAATGGAGCCTGCCAGAATGCTGAAGCCGGTTGCCGAAACCTCAGGATCGAATATCTGATAGATCGGCAGCACATAACTCCGGATGGCCGGAACAATGACAACCAGACCAAAGAATCCATAGACAACAGATGGAATCCCGGCAAGGAGCTCAATCGCAGATTTGAAGGCCTTTGCTGCTTTTTTAGGCAAGACTTCAGAAAGAAATATGGCACAGGCGATCCCCGTCGGTATCCCGATTGCCAGCGCTCCCAAGGTGATCGACAGTGTGCCGGTGATCAGAGGCAAAATACCGTAGCTTCCATTCGTCGGTGACCAGGTGGTTCCGAATATAAATTCACATATCCCATACTCAGCCAGAACCGGCAGCCCTGACTGAAATATAAACACAGTAATCAGAGCTACCGATATGGTTGACACAGCTGCGGAGATCAGAATTATTTTTTCTATTATTTTCTCATATGTCTTCATTGAGAATCTCCTTTTCCGCTTGGTGCGAACGTTATATTACCGGAATAAATCCGCTTTCTTCCACGATCGCCTGGCCCTCTTCGCTCAGTACGAAGTCGATGAAGATCTGGGCTGCTTCTGTCAGCTCGCCGCCTGTCACATAGAGGAACGGTCTTGAAATTCTATATTCACCGGACAGTACTGTCTCTTCGCTCGGCGTTACGCCTTCCACATTTACAGTTTTCACCGTATCGCTCAGGGAACCCAGGGATACATATCCGATGGTGTTCGGAGTAGTGGCAACGGTTTGCATTACCGCTCCCGTCGAACCCTGTACCAAAGCGTCTTTTGTTGTGTTGTCAATCTCTTCACCGGCTTCGTTCTTTTCCATTACCTTTGTGATTTCAGTAAAAGCTCCTCTCGTGCCGGAGCCTTCTTCCCTGCTCACTACGACGATGGCAGCGTTTTCTCCGCCGACCTCACTCCAGTTGGAAATCTTGCCTGTAAATATGTTTTTGATCTGCTCTAATGTAAGGTTCCCGACTTTAGATTCCGGATTGACAATGACGGCCACACCGTCCTTCGCAATCACAATCTCTTCTGTGACGGATGTTTTCTCTTCCTCCTTCACATTTCTCGATAAGGCTCCAAAATCTGCAATTTTTTCTTGTATGGCTTTAATTCCCTGTCCTGAGCCACCTCCCTGTACTTCCACAGAGATTCCAGGATTGGCATCCATAAATGCTGCCCCTAATTCTTCCGACAAAGGCTGTACGGAGGTCGAACCCGCTGTTACAACAGTACCGGACGCTTCCTTACCTGTCCCGGTATCCCCCACCTTGGCGCCGCAGCCTGTCAGTGCTCCAAGAGCTAATATCATTACTAATGCAATTGACACTATCTTTTTCATTCTTTTTTCCCTCTTTCTTATTCATTCATTTTCCCTTATTACAGTTTCCATCTTACCGAATCTATGTTATGGGTGAATAAAGTGAATGTTAAGAGTATGTTAAATTTAGTATAATTCATATAGAAATGGGGTACAGTTGGAGAAGGATTTCATCTTGTCAGTCAGCATGTATCACAAAACCTATACTTAGATGACAAGCAGGGTATTATAAATCTTTGGAGAATGACACCAAAAAAGCGCAAGCCTTATATTATAGGCTTGCCTCATGTTTTCAGTTTATTATGGAAAACCACTTATCTGTTACATTTATATCTGGTCTTATAAAGAACGACAGACAGATCAGAACAGTAAATACAAGCCAACTGTTACAAGCATTACTGCTGAGCCCCCTGCTGTTTATTGAAAAATAACCGTAAATGTCGAACCTTTTCCCGGCTCGCTCTCCACTTTGACTTCGGCTTCAAACAGAGCCGCGATATGCTTAACGATTGCCAGGCCGAGTCCGGTTCCGCCCGCTTTCTGCGAACGTGACTTGTCCACCCGATAGAAACGTTCGAAGATTCTGGGCAGGCTTTCTTCCGGAATTCCGATCCCCTCATCCTTCACGCTGATGGATACCTTTCCTTCTTTTCTCTCCGCCCTGATGGTTACGGTTCCGCCGTCATGGGAATACTTGACTGCGTTTTCAATCAGGTTCACCATGAGCTGTTTGAACCGGTCAGGGTTGCCGCCGATATAAATTTCGTACGCATAATACGTAAGAACCTTCACTTGCCTTGCTTCCATGATCGGTACCATGGAAGCAAGGATTTCTTCAATGGACTCTCTCACGTTGATATCGCTGTCTGTATTGAATTCACGCTTGTTTTCGATATCGGATATGATCAGGATATCCTCGATAAGCCGCTTCAGTCTTGCAGCCTCTATCGCTATAATATCGAGGAATTTGGTTCTGACCTCCGGATCTTCTGCCGCACCATCCTGGAGTGTTTCCACAAAACCCGAAATTGAGGTCAGCGGTGTTTTCAGTTCATGGGTGACATTTGCCACAAAATCCTTTCTGATCTTTTCCGCCTTTTTATTCTCCTCCATCGTCTTCTTCAACTGTTTTTGCATCTCATTGATCGGTTTCATCAGCGTCGCCGTATAGGCAACAGCAATCACTGCGGCCGCTGCGATCCCGACCAGAGCGGATATGAGCGACGTTTTAACGATGAAGTCATTGATGATCCTCAGCCTGTCTATTTCAAGTGCAATGCGGGCAATCAGCACCTTGTCTCCCTGATATTCCAGCGTATCTGCCACATAGAGAAATTCACCGCCAAGGGTGCTGCTCTTTCTGCTGCTTTCTCCGCTGCCCGTGAGGATCGCCTCCGTGACTTCCTCTCTTCCAAGATGGTTCTCCATCTTGACGTAATCCGCCCCTTCCGTGGAATCCGCCAGAACATTACCCTTCATATCGATAAAGGTCAGCCTGATTCTCATTTCGTCGGAAAAATCCTTTGCCACCTCTACATAGTCCACTTCCGTTCCGGACTCATACTCTTCGATTAGTGCCATATTGATGAGCCTGCAATAAGTCAGCATCTCATTTTCCTTTTCCGAAATGAAGTTGTTGATATTCACATTAATCGAAATCACGCTTGTAATGACGACACTGACCAAAATCAGACCAATGGAAAACAAAAGAAACCTCTTTTTCATATCTACCTCATCTTGTATCCGATCCCGCGAACGGTTTGAATATATTTTCCTTCGTTATCCTCATCTCCAAGCTTTTTTCTCAGATATCTGACATGGACATCGACGGTTCTTGTTTCACCGATATATTCAAACCCCCAGACTTTATCCAGGAGCTGATCTCTCGTCATTACTCTGCCCCTGTTTTCGGCGAGAACTCTCAGCAGGTCGAACTCCTTTAAGGTCAGCTCCAGAGTCTTGTCCGCCAGCTTCACTTCATGGCGCTCCACGTTGATGACAAGCTCGCCGATTGCAAAGCCAGCGCCGCCCGCCTTTCCCGTACCGTTTTGGGCAGTTTCCTGTTCTGTGCCGTTTTCATATCTTCGAAGCACCGCCTTGATCCTGGCCATGAGTTCCCGAATTCCAAAGGGTTTGGAAATATAATCGTCTGCACCGAATTCCAATCCGAGCACCTTATCGATCTCTTCATTCTTTGCTGTCAGCATGATAACCGGTGTTTTATTTCCTTCCGCTCTCAACTCTTTGCAGATATCATAGCCGTTTTTTCCGGGAAGCATGATATCGAGCAGGATCAGGTCCGGCTTTTTTTCACGCACCATAGATAAGCCCTGCAGGCCGTCCTCGGCCGCAAGCCCCTTGTAACCGTTTTGGTTCAAATTATAGAGCACCAGTTCTCTGATGTTCGGTTCGTCTTCAATTATTAAAATCTTCTGCATTACGCCCTCCCTGCTTATCAGGTCATCCTGCTGAGCTACTCAAAATAATTAAAGTTATTATATCACACTGCTTAAACAAATAAAAAGAGGATCGAGAAAAAATGGATGCCCTGTTCGTCCGGGGATTCCGCCGCATAGATATGGGAGTCGCCCTGCAGATGCAAGGCGACTCCCGTTAAGGTGGTTTCTTGAGTTGTTATTTCATTTCATCCTGGCGCAGGGCGTCGGCGGACGATTATTCGTAGTCGTGCTTCAGCGCAACTTCAACAGGCTTTCTGCCTTCCTTCCATTGGATCTCTCCAGGAGTGATGCAGCCCTGTACCGGACATACATTCAGGCAGAGGTGGCAGCCAACACATTCGTCGTTGATTTTCGGCTGTCTCTTCTTTACATCCCAATCGATCGCCTGGTGAGCGCCATCGTAGCAGGATTCAACGCATCTGCCGCAGCCAATGCATTTCTTGAGATCAATGTTAGGAATTACTTTGAAATCTCTGTTAAGCTCTTCCGCAGGGATCACGTTTCCAAGTGCAATTCCGATGAAATCATCAAGCTTGTTGTATCCTCTTTCATCCATGAAGTGGCTTACGCCGTTGATCATATCTTCTACGATTCTATATCCATACTGCATAATCGCAGTGGTAACCTGAACGTTTCTGCATCCAAGTACGAGGAATTCTGCCGCATCCTTCCAGGTTTCGATCCCGCCGATACCGCTGATATGTACGTTCTTCAACATTTCATCCTGCAGCATCTGTGCAACGAATCTTAACGCGATCGGTCTTACAGCTGCTCCGGAATAGCCGGAAATCGAGGATTTGCCGTTTACAACCGGCATAGCGGTCATGTTTTCAAAGTCAATATTTGTGATGGACTTCACGGTATTGATTGCAGATACTCCGGCAGCTCCGCCTTCGATGGCTGCACGTGCAGGAAGTACCATATTGGTAACGTTTGGAGTCATCTTTGCAATAAAAGGAGTCTTTGTAACGGAGGTAACCGCTTTGCTGTACTGTTTTACCAGTTCAGGCGTAGACCCTACGTCGGAACCCATTGCATGGCTTGTCATCTGAGGGCAGGAGAAATTTCCTTCAATGAGGTCGGCTCCGGCCTGGTCACACATCTTGGCAAGCTCTTTCCATTCTTCATCGGAGCTTCCCATGATCGTAGCAACCATAACCTTATCCGGATAATCTCTCTTGAGCCGATACATAAATTCAAAATTCTTTTCCGTCGGTTTATCTGAAATCTGTTCCATGTTTTTGAAACCGAGCCAAGGTAAACCTTCTTTGTTTGTTTGATCAAATCTTGGGGAGCATTCGTCCGCTACGAAGATTCCGACGGTTTTGAAGAATACACCGCCCCAGCCTGCTTCATAAGCTTTTCTAACCATGTCGTAATTCCCACCAACTGGTGATGATGAAAGGAAGAACGGATTTTCACAGTTAACTCCCAAATAATTTATCGATAAATCTTTCTTAACTGCCATCTTACTTTACACCTTCTTTCTTTGCGAGGTAGCCGATGATTTCAGCTGCCGCCTCTTTACCAGCTGCTACAGCTTCCACTACCGTCTTGCCGCCGTTCACGATATCGCCGGCAGCAAAGATTCCGGCAACATTGGTCTTGCCTTTTGCATTCGCAGCAATCATACCTTTTTCAGTTACTTTTACAGGAGCAACCTTCGTCATGTCTTCAGGAGCCTGGCCGATTGCAAATACTACTGTATCAGCCGCAACCTTCGCTTCGGATACTCCGTCTCTGCCTTTGAATACAGCAAATTCAACTTTATTACTGCCAATCATTTCTTTTGGAGCAAAGTTTGTGGTAATCGTAACACCAAGAGAGGTTGCGTACTGAATTTCTGTCATGTTTGCAGGTGCCTCTTCCAGTGTTCTTCTGTAATAAATCATTACATTTTCAGCTCCCAGAAGCTTTGCAGTGGTTGCACAATCCATCGCTACGTCTCCGCCGCCGATGACAACAACTCTCTTGCCGGGATCGAAGGAACCCTTGGATTCTCTTGCAGCCTTCAGGAAATCAATGGCATTTGTAACGCCTTTCAGATCTTTTCCCGGAATTTCCGGAATCTTGGCATCCCAAAGTCCGGCGCCGACAAAGATCGCCTTGAAACCGGCTTTCTTCAATTCATCTACTGTAATGTCTTCACCAACTTTTGTATCAAACACAAATTTAACGCCCAGGTCCTTGACTGCCTTGATGTCAAAATCAACTACGTGCTGTGGCAGTCTTGCAGGTGTAATTCCATATGTAAGTACTCCGCCGGCTTTTTCTGCCGCTTCAAATATTGTTACCTGATAGCCTTCCTGAGCAAGCTTTGCGGCGCAGGCAAGGGAAGCAGGACCGGATCCGATGCAAGCAACCTTGTCAGCCTTCTTCTTTGCAGGCGCTGTTAAAATTTTCATTTTATAAGCCTTTTCCTGCTCAACTGCAAATCTCTGTAATTTTCCTATCTGAATAGGCTTGTCAATACCGCACCTGCTGCAGTATTCTTCGCACAGTCTGTCGTAAGGACATACTCTTGCGCAGCTTCCGCCCAAAATGTTGTTTTCTCTGATTGTCTCAGCTGCACCCTTCACATTTCTAAATCTGATTGATCTGATGAACTTCCCCGGATCTGTTCCAGCAGGGCATCCTTTACTGCATGGGGCATCGATACATAGTAAGCATCTTGCTGCTTCTTCCATCGCTGTTCTTGGCGTGAAGCCGTCAACAGCATCAGCAGTGTACTTGGCTTTTACTACCTTACTCAAATCTTTTCAACTCCTTCTCTCATTTAATTTAATTGTGCTCCTTCAAATACTCCCCGTGATAACCGGTACTGATTTGCCTAAAATAATCGTTCATTTGTAATGATATTGCAATTTCCTTGAAACCAGTTACACACACATTTTTATTTTATCACCTTTTGTAAATTATGCAAGGCTTTCTTCAAAAATTAAAAAAATATATCGATTATAAATGGAAGAACTGATTAGAAAAAGCAGGTCCCATTTCAAAATGTCATCAAAAGGGTACATTTTGAAATGGGACCTGCTTAATTTATGTATTTGGATCGCTCTGATTCACCAGTCAAGCCTGAATTTTTTATCCGGACAGACAAAGGTGCAAAGACCGCAGCCGGTGCATTTTTCGGAGTTCATACTCATTTTGTTGCCATCCTTGTAGATCGCTCCGTAAACACATGCCTTCACACAGGCTTCGCAATCGGCGTTGCAGACAGGATGATCAATACGGCTGACAACAGGCTCTATTTTGATCTCTTCAAAGGATTTCAGATTCTTTAATGCCGCTCCCCTGATCGTCTTAACTTCTTTCACGCCTTTCTGCTCCGCCCACTGTTCCAGATCGTTTACAATCGCCGTGATCCGTTCAAATCCGTTGATCATTACCGCAGTACCGATTTCGACTGCAGAAGCGCCAAGCATGATATACTCCAGAACGTTTTTATAATTTTCAATTCCGCCGATCCCGCAGATCGGAATATCCACCGCCTGGGCAATGGATGCTACCGAAGCCAGACCCAATGGTCTGATCGGGGCACCTGAATATCCGCCGTAAGTTGACAGAGTGGGTTCCATAGATTCGATATCGACACCCAATATGCATCGGATGGTATTGATTGCGCTTACCCCCGAACCGCCGGCACTTTTCACCGCCTTCGCAACCTTTGAAATATTTGTCGCGTTTTGCGACAGCTTGGCGATTACAGGTATTTTAACGTTGCGGACTACTTCTGTCGTCATTTCATAGACACGGTCCGCATCGGAGGCAACTACTTCCAATGACTCTCCCATTGGCGATGAAATACCCAGTTCAATGGCATCCGCGCCGAACCGTTCCATCTTCATAGCCAGATAAGCCAACTCAGACGGA